>JAAXUL010001164.1 GCA_013336035.1 Chloroflexales bacterium | reverse complement strand
GCGCCTGCCATCAGCAGGCGCCAGCCTCGAGGCGACGCCCTCCTCCCCCGCCGGCCGCTGAGCCCGCCGCCTACTGGAGCTTAAGACCATGGCCCAAGCCGTCGAAGGGCGCTCGCCGAAACCACCGGGTCTGCGCTCGCTCTGGGAGCGCTACTCGCCGCTGCTGGTGCCGGTGTTAGCCGTGTTCACCGCCCTTGTCTTGGGCGCCCTGCTGATCGGCCTGACCGGCGGCGACTGGCTGACGGCCTATATCGGCCTGTGGCAAGGCTCGTTCGGCAGCCCGCGAGCCGTGGCCGACACCCTGGTCCGGTCCACGCCCTATGTGATCTGCGGCCTAGGGGTGGCGATCGCCTTTAAGGCCGGCCTGTTTAACGTCGGGGCCGAGGGACAGCTCTATATGGGGGCGCTCTGCGCGGTGCTTGTGGGCACGACCCTGCGGCTGCCGCCGATCTTTCACATCCCCCTGGGCATTGTCGCCGGGGCCCTGGGCGGGGCGGCCTGGGCCTCGATCGCCGGCGTGCTGAAGGCGCGCACGGGCGCGCACGAGGTGATCAATACGATCATGCTCAACTATATCGCCCTGCGCCTGACCGACTGGCTGATCAAGAGCCGCGCGCCCCTGCTGCTCGGCGACCTGGCCGACACGAGCAGCTCGCGCACGCCGTTTATCGCCGACTCGTTCAAGCTGCCCGGCATCGTGATGGGCGACACCACCACCCTACATCTGGGCATGGTGCTCGCCGTAGGCCTGGTCTTCCTGGTGGCCTGGTTCCTCAACCGCACCACGGTCGGCTTCGAGCTGCGCACCACCGGCACGAACCCGAACGCCGCTCGCTACGCCGGCATGAGCGTGCCGCGGATGATCGTGCTGGCGATGGCCCTCTCGGGGGCTCTGGCGGGCATTGCCGGCGCCGGCGAGGTGATGGGCGTGCGCTACGCTGTCAGCACCGACTTTATCACGGGGGTCGGCTTCGACGCGATCGCCGTGGCCCTGCTCGCGCGCTCGAACCCGATCGGCATCCTCTTCGCCGGCATCCTCTGGGGCGGCCTGCTGACGGGCGCCCGCCTGATGCAGGTGCGGGCCGGGCTCTCGATCGATGTGATCAAGATTGTCCAGGCCCTGATTATTATTTTTATCGCCGCCGACCAGATCGTGTGCTTTATCTACCGCATCCCCAGGCGCAAGGCCGGCGAGGAGACGATGATCAGCAAGGGCTGGGGCAGCTAGTACTGCGTCCAACCTTGTTTGACGGGCAGGGCGAAGGCGCTTTCTTGGACAGAGTACTAGGCGTTCTTCTCCAATACCGCTGTCGGTTCGACCGCGGCCTCTGTACCGGCGTAGGTGACTATGAGCGGACGCGGGCCCTCGAGGTGCTCGAGCCGCAGCGACCGCGGGGCGAGCGTCAGGCTCAGGCGGTGGGGGCCGACCATCAGGCCGCGCACCGTCACCGGCCCAAGGCCCTCGGGCAGCGCTGGCGCGATCTGTAGCCGGCCAGCCGGCGCGTCCGGGCTCAGCCCCAGCAGACCCTCGAGGATGCTCTGGAGATACAGGGCGGCGCTCGAGAGCTGCACGAAGCAGCGCCCCGTGGGGAGCAGCTCTTTGAAGGTGCCGAGGGTGCCGTGGCGCGCGCTCAGGGCGATGGCGCGGGCCAGGTCGAGCCCGCGCTCGGGCCGGCCACACCTGAATGAGATCAGGGCCAGCAGGCCCGTCGGCAGCGCCCAGACGGCCTCCTCGTGGGCGCGTGTGTAGGCAAAGCCCCACTGGCTGACGAGCTCAGCCTCGACGTGGGCCATGACCCGGCTGACCCGCTCGGGGGCGGCCAGGCCGAGCTGCACAGGCAGTAACGTGCTCCAGTGGCCGTCGAGCTGGAGGCGCCCGTCCGGGTGCATGGTGTCGGCGTAGAGGCCCTCGCCCTCGAGCCACCAGTCGGCCTCGAAGGCTTGATTATGGGCGTCGGCCCGCGCGGCAATCGCGGCGGCCTCGGGCTCGCCCAGGGCCTGGGCCAGGCGCGCGAGGGCGCGCATGCCGGCGATGGTGTAGCAGACGCTGTCGAGCTGGCGCACGCCTATGCCCGGGCGCTCGGCCATACCGTCGCCGAAGGGGTAGCGGGGGTCAGGGCCGCCAATCGCCGGCAGGTAGGCGAGCAGCCCCTCGCGGCAGACCGGGAAGAGCCGCTCGGCAAAGGCAAGGTCGCCCGCCCAGCGCACATAGTCCCAGACGGCCAGGGCGAGCTGGGGCGTCTCTTGGATATTGCCTGGGTGGAAGACGCGCCCGTTCGTGGTGATCTCGTGGGGCACGCGCCCACAGGCCCGCTCGGCGTAGCGCGCCAGCGTCGTCAGGGCGCTGCGGCAGGTCTTAGTGAAGCCGGCCGCCGCGGCGCCAGAAACGCTGTAGGCCGTATCGCAGCCGAAGAGCTGCGGGCGCTCGGGCAGCCCGGCGAGAAAGTAGGGGCCCGTATCCTGGTAGTCTGCCTCGAGCAGATTCAGGTTGGCCTGGGCCAGGGCGAAATCGCGCCCCAGGTCGGGCTCGGCGCTGCTCAGGGCAGGCAGCCCCTCGCGCAAGACTGCGGGGTCGTCGTTGAAGTGGGCCGCGGCCCGATCGATCAGCGCGTGCCACAGCGCCTCGGCCTCGCTGGCGCCGCCCTTCTGGCCGACGGTCAGCAGGAACAGCCATGAGCGAGAGGCGCCTGGCTCGAGCTTGAAGCTGTAGCTGAGCGTGACGATGGCGCCGCGGGCCTGCGGCTCGACGCCGTGAGCGTCGGGCAGGGCCGCGGCGCCCAGGGCGAGGCCCCAGCCAGGCTGCGC
>JAAXUL010000366.1 GCA_013336035.1 Chloroflexales bacterium | reverse complement strand
GCGCCCTTTGCCTCCTCCTTCCCTGGATGGCCGTTTTCCCCGTCCCCGGCCTTATCGAAAAATTACGTTATCTCGTCGCCTGCATCAATGGTTCAACATAGTTTGCCGAGAGTGACAGAAGAGGGATCAGAAGTTAGATTTAACTACATGCAGAGACTCACAATAGAGGCAGCATACGCATTCCTCCTCAGTCTTCCAATAAAGGCGTTCTTAGATAAGAATAACGCAGGCACGCAAGGGGAGTCACCCGCACCGCAGGAATCTCAGGAGCCAGAACCGGGAACGCAAACCGATAAGGAGCGAAAAGATGGGTAAGCAGGACATCGACATCGGGTACGGAAGAACCAGTAAGGAAAAAGACGACGCGTACAGCGTTGACACGCAGATCAACGAGATCAATGCGTACGTCGCGCGGCAAGGATGGCCGGAACTCCCTTTGCAGTATCAGCTTCGCGAGGACTTCAGCGGCTACACGCTTGACCGTCCTGAGTTCAACAAGCTGCGTGCGTTGATCAAGGAAGGGCGTGTTCGGCGCATCATCATTCACCACGTTGACCGGCTCTCCCGCCGCTCGTACCACGCTAAGATGATTCTCGAAGAGGAGATTCTTGCGAACAATATTGAGCTGCACATCGTCGCGTGGGGACGCGCGGTGCAGAACACACCAGAGGACATTGCCTTCTTCGGCATCCAGGCCGACTTCGCGCAGCTAGAGCGGAGCAGGATTAAGATCCGCATGACCGGCGCGAAGCAGACCATTCGCGACGCTGGCGGTTGGGTTGGCGAGGGTAAGGACCGGTACGGTTACACGCGTGTGGGCAAGCGCAAAGAGCGCGTGTGGGTAATCGTTAAAGAGGAGAGGGCAATTATCGAGCGGGTCTTCTATCTATACGTTATCAAGGACTGGTCCGTAGCGGACATCGTAGCCGAGATGAACAAGTTGGGCTACGCTACGCCAGGCCAGGCGAAGGGACAGAAGCGGTGCCGTACTACATGGACGGCGCCAATGATTTACGCCATCCTCAATTGCCGACACTATCTTGGCTACTGGATGTCGATGGGTGAGGAGCGTCATTTTCCTGACCGAAGGATCATCACGGATGAGATGTTTCAGCGCGCTCAGGAAAAACTCATGGAACGAGCGCAGCGCCTCGGGATCAGCCGGGATTTTAGGAGTAGCGAAAGAAAGGAGTTCTACCTACTGCGGCATGAGGTATACTGCGACGAATGCCGCAAGCGGAAGCCAGAGAATCAGGGTGTGCCGCACGACCAGTGGGTGGATTGGTTCAAGTGCAGCGCGTCTACCACAAGGCAGACGCGCGCAGACGGGAACAAGAAGGCATACCGCTACTACCGCTGTAATAGCCGCCATGAAAAGCGAGAAGACCGGGAATGGTGCAACCTCCACGGTAACGCAGACCGAATCGATGAGTTGGCTTGGGAATGGTGTCAGTGGTTGCTAAACGACCCCGATAAGGTTGCTGCGGCGTTTGAGGGGGCGCGTGAAGAGGCGATGCGTCAAAACCAAGACACCATCGAATCTATTGCGGCGGGAGAGGCCACGGTAACTAAGCTCCGCGAAAAGCGGAAGCGGTACATGGAGATGTTTGCAGACGGAATTATCACGTCGAGGCAGGAGCTTGCGGAGATGCTTGCCCCCGTCGATGAGACACTGACAAGCACAGAAGACTTGGTTAGGCTGGACAAACAGAGGCTCGAACGGGCGCCATCTAGTGCAGAAGTTCGAGAGCGCGTCACCGCATTAGTTGAACTAAGGGAGCGTCTAGAGCTTATCGGCTTCTTGGATCAAGAATTGCAGCGGAAGGTCGTGGAGCTGCTAGGTCTAAAGGCGTACGTCGGCGTTGACGAGTCTACCAAGTTACAATACGTAGAATTTGTATGGCATGGAGCCATGTATGGACGGATGCCGCTCCACGACGACGAGGCCGATTTAGACGATGAGGACAAGGAATCCAGCACTTGTGATGGTGTTGGTCACTTGCAGATGCCCGTCACGCCCGAGCGGGTCTGGAAGGCCATCAACGGGAAGTAAAGAGCGCATATGATCCCGAGCGCATTCGAGTACCACGCGCCCACCAGCGTCGCCGAGGCGATCAGCCTGCTCGGCAAGCACGGCGACGAGGCCAAGATCCTGGCGGGCGGCCACTCGCTGCTGCCCGCGATGAAGCTGCGCCTGGCCGCCCCCGGCGTGCTGATCGATATCAACAAGATCGCTGAGCTGCGCGGGGTGGTGATCAACGGCAGCGTCAATATCGGCAGCATGACCACCTGGGCCGCGATCGAGCAGCACGAGGGTCTGCGAAGCGCCCTGCCCGTGCTGGGCGAGACCGTCAGCCAGATCGGCGACCTCCAGGTCCGCAACCGCGGCACCCTGGGCGGCTCGCTGGCCCACGCCGACCCCTCCGCCGACGCGCCGGCGCTCATCCTGGCCCTCGACGCGGCCATCCGTGTCCGCGGCCCGGGGGGCGAGCGGACCATCGCCGCGGGCGACTTCTTCACCGATATGCTCTCGACGGCCCTCGAGCCGGACGAGATCATCACCGCGATCGTGTTCCGGCCCCTGGGCGCGGGCGAGGGCGCGGCCTATGTCAAGTTCGCCCACCCGGCCAGCCGCTACGCCATCGTCGGCGCCGCCGCCTATGTCAAGCTCGACGGCGCCAAGGTCAGCGCCTGCCGCGTCGCCGTCACCGGAGCCGGCCCCAAGGCCGAGCGCCAGCCCGAGGTCGAGCAGGCCATGCTCGGCGGCGACGGCGGCGACGAGGCCATCGCCGCCGCCAGCGCGAAGGCCGGCGAGGGCATGGACATCCTCGGCGACATCCACGCCTCCGAGGACTACCGCCGCGCCATGGTCAAGGTCTACATGAAGCGCGCGCTGACGACGGCCGTGGGCCGGGCGCGCTGACACTCGTGGGGTGCGGGGGTGTGCGCTCACCCCCGCAGGCGGAGCGAGCGCTCACCGTCCAAGGGCCGGGTGGTTGCGCTGCGAGAAGATCGTGTCGACCGAGACGACGCTGTGGATGCGCTGGATGACCTCGGCGACGACATTGCTGACGCTGAGGATGGTGAGCCCGGGCCAGCGCTTATCAGCGGGCAGCGGCAGAGTGTCGGTGGTGACCACCTCGAGCAGCGAGCTGTTCTTCAGGCGCTCGGCGGCGTTGCCGGCGAAGACGGCGTGGACCGTGCAGGCGTAGATCTCGCGCGCGCCCTCGCGCTCGAGCAGGCGCACCACCTCGAGGATGGAGCCGCCGGTGGCGATCTCGTCATCGACGATAATGCAGCGCTTGCCGGCGACATCGCCGATCAGGTTCATAATCTCGGGCGAGGTGTGCTGGCCATCGCGGCGGCCGAGGTGCTGGACGCGGCGCTTCTCGGCGATCGCCAGGGGCGCGCCGATGGCCTCGGCGAAGTTGCGGGCGCGCTTGGCGAAGCCCACATCGGGCGAGACGACGATCACATCGTCCCAGCCCTTGTCGGCCCAGTAGCGCACCAGCAGGTGCATAGCGGTCAGCTCATCCACAGGGATATTAAAGAAGCCCTGGATCTGGCCGGCGTGCAGGTCGATCGTGAGTATCTGCTGGGCGCCGGCGGCCTGGATCATATCGGCCAGCAGGCGCGCGGTGATCGGCACGCGGGGCTGGTCCCGCTTGTCGGTGCGCCCGTAGGCGAAGTAGGGGATCACGGCCGTCACGCGGCCCGACGAGGCCCGCCGGCAGGCATCGAGCATAATCAGCAGCTCCATAACCCGGTCGCTCAGGTTGGGCGTGGAGAGAGACTGGACGACGAAGACATCCTTCTCGCGTACGCTCTCGTTCAGCTTGATAAAAATATTCTCGTTGCTGAACTTGACAATGGTCGCGTCGCCTAGCGGGACGCCCACCCGGTCGCAGATCAGCTGGGTCAGGGCATTATTGCCATTGCCCGAAAAGATCCGCATCTCGTCAAAGCGGCTCCCCACGTGGTGCTCCTTCCGGCGTCTACACACCGGCGCCAGGTAGATGGTCAGACGGGAGGGGCAAGGCTTGGGTGCCCCCACTTGGCTCTATTGTACCTGAGACTGGGGAGGTCGTTGTCAGGGAGTCACGCCCGCGAGCAGATCGATCAGCGTGGCGCGCTCGATGCGGAGGCCGCTGGGCAGAGTGTTGAGAGCCACGGCGCTGTCATCCTCGGCGGCAATCAGCAGGGCGCCGATGACGGGGCGCTGGATGAGAGCCGCGAGGGCCTGGCTGAGGCTAAGGGCGATCAGGCGCGGCGACTTACCAAGGCCAGCGCCCTGGGCGAAGGACAGGGCCGCGTCAGCGCTCTGGAAGGCGAGCAGAAGCCGCGGGCGGCCCAGGGCCTCGCCGGTCGGCCCCTCGCCGCCACCAACGCCGCCATCGCCCGTACGGTAGATATAGAAGCGCCGCGCCGCCACCCCGCCCTCGGCCAGGCGCGCGCGCACAGCCGCCAGGGCGGCCTGGGCCGCTTGGACACTATAGCCTTGCTGCCGGGCCACCGCGATGAAGAGAATGGAGTCTGGCATATATTTATGGCATTGGCACAGCCGTAGGCACCGGCTGGACGGTGTTTGGCCGCGCCTCGTTGCCGAGCAGCGCCGCGCCGAGGCGGCCAAGCAGCACCTCGGATGGAGTGCCGGCAAGCTCGGGGTGATACTCGAGGCGGGACCGCTCGAAGTACTGGACCCGATAGGCCACCCCGTCGGCCAGGACCTCGTCGAAGGCCTCGCTGATCGGCAGGCCGAAGGTATCGAGGCCGCCGTTTTGCTCCCAGAAGGCCAGGAAGAGGCCCTCGGCGGCGTGCCCGGTCTCGGGGAAGTAGCGCTGCCCCAACGTGCTGACAAAGTAGTCCTGGCGAGCGAACTCGCGGCCCTGGGTGTACTCGGCGCCGAGGCGGCCGAGCTGCACCTCATAGGGGGTGCCGGCGTGCTCAGGCCAGTGCTCGAGGCGGGCCCGCTCGAACCACTGGATCTCGCGCCCATTGACGCGCTGGGGCGGGCCGAGCGGCAGGCCGAGGATGCGCTCGCCGCCGCGGGCGTAGTAGAAGCCCTCGAAGGTGGGGCTGACGGCGGGGGGCGGCCCAGACAGCTGGCCCACGGGCGGCACCCCCGCCGCCGGGTCAGCGGCGCCGCCGAGGGGCGCGACGCCCTGGTCGGCGGTCGGCGCGGCGAGGATCAGCTCGCGCGTCGGCGCCGGGCGCCAGCCCTCCCTGACGCGCAGCAGCGTCCAGCCGAGATAGAGTATTACCAGAAGCATCAGGCCGGACAGGGACAAGAGCACGAGCGCCGCGGCCCGCCGGAACGGGCTTTCCTCGGTGCGATTTTCGTCCGATGGGTCGGCCGGCCGCCTCTTGGCCCGGTCACGAATGCTCACACACTCTCCTCGACCACCCTGGCGGCGATCAGCGCCGCCAGCTCGCGCAGATCGTCGGAGGTGGCGGTGCCGGGCCGCCAGTAGCCCACGGCCCGGTCCCCCTCCCAGCGGGGGATAATATGGACGTGGTAGTGGAAGACGACCTGGCCCGCGGCCTTGCCATTATTCTGGATGATATTGAAGCCGTCGGGCTGGAGGACGGCCAGCAGGGCCTTGGCGACGACCTGGGTCGTGAGGGCCGCCGCGCACACCAGCTCGGGCGGCAGGTCCAGAAGGCCGGGCAGCTCCTCCTTACAGACAATCAGCGTGTGGCCGCGCGAGGCCGGGTTAATATCGAGAAAGGCCAGGGTTTGCGCGTCCTCGTAGAGCTTTGCCGCCGGGATCTCGCCGCTGATGATGCGTGAGAAGATCGATGCCATGGTCCCTCCTGATCAGCCAGCCGCCTCAGCCGGGTCCGGGGTCTGCTCGCCGAGATCATCCGCGCCATAGCGCCGCCCGAACCAGACCAGGGCGATCGCGCCCAGCAACACCCCGAACCAGAGCGTGCAGAAGCGGATGAGGATCGTCGCGGTGGTGGCGCCCGACGCGCTCATGCCCACGATCGCCACCAGCAGGCCGACGCTGCTCACCTCGCTCACCCCCAGGCCGCCGGGCAAGAACGAGACCAGGCCGAAGAGCGTGCTCGCGGCGAAGATAAAGGTGGCCTGGAGCAGCAGCAGGGGCGTGCCCTCGCTGCCAAGGCCAATCAGCACATAGTAGAAGGCGACGCACTCGAAGCCCCACGAGACAAAGCTGATCAACGTCGAGACCAGCAGCACCCGCCAGTCGAGCAGCTCGCGGGTGCTCTCGTAGATGCTGTGCAGCCGTGGCGCGACCCGGGCGCCCATGGGCAGGCGGGCCGTGCCATTAATCATGGCGAGCGAGAGCTCGCGGTACTGCAGCACCAGGATGCCGAGGAGCGTGCCGACGACGAGCAGCGCGAAGGCGGGCCTGGCCGGCGGGTAGAGCGTCAGGCCCAGGGCCATCAGCAGGAGCATCGCCAGACCGTCGGTGAGGCGCTCGGCCAGCACGATCGGCGCCGAGCGGGTGACGGGCGTGCGATTGACCCGCCTGAGCAGGTACGACTTGAAGACCTCGCCAAGCTTGCCGGGCGTCACCGCCATGACCATGCCCGAGGTGAAGATCAGCCCGCTATCGAGGTGGCCGACCAGATCGCCGCAGCCCAGCCGCCGCAGGTAGTACTCCCACTTAAGCCAGCGCAGCACATAGTTAAGGGCGGTGAAGCCGAGGATTGCGGGCAGCAACCCCCACTGGAAAGCCCGCAGGTCACGGGCAACCTCGCGCACGTCGCTGACCAGGCCTATGCCGATCACAACGGCCAGACCGAGCAGCAGCGAAGCGAAGACTTTCCCTTGGAGCGTTTTTAGTGACATAAGGCATCATAATACGAATAGCAGGGCGCTGCCGCGATTATACAGCCGGGGCACCAGAAGCGCAACGGAGGTTGTTGAGGTTGTCGCCGATGCTGCCGGCATGCTATGATCAGCCCGGAGTATGTCTCTGGTGGCTCTCCATGATGCGGCTGGCCGCTACGCGTAAGTTCGCGCCCGCGGCCACCCCGTGCCTCTGAAGGAAACCCTTGTGCTTCACCGCCTCGCCCTCCCCCTGCTGGCCCTCATGATCGGCCTGGCCGCCATGGGGGCGCCGACACAGGCCACCGCCACACCCGTCCTCGACGCCGTGCCCGGCGAGCTCCTGCTGCGCCTTCGCCCTGGCGCGGCCCTGACACCCGACGGCAGCCCGCGCTGGGCACGCACGTGGGCCGGGGCGACGAGCCTTGGGCCGCGCCTGCCCCTCGCACCCCTGGCCGAAGGAGACGATGGCGTGCTCGGCTTCCCGGAGGTGCGGCACCGCCACCTCGCACAACTCCTCGACCGTCGGCACGAAGGTCAGTCGCTCCTGGCTGGCCGGGCAGCAGTCCGATTCCTGCAGGGAGATGCACCCGACGCCGCGCGCATTGCACGCCGGCGACACCGGCAGCGGCGCCTCCCAGCGGCGGAAGAAGAGGTTCTTGGCGGCGAAGCAGTGGTAGTCGATGGCGCAGCGCGCCAGCTGCTCCAACAGGCGGTTGTCGGGATGGTCGGCCAGGCGCCGGCGCACCAGCGGGTCGAGTTCGCGGTCGTCGA
>JAAXUL010000365.1 GCA_013336035.1 Chloroflexales bacterium | reverse complement strand
GCTCGGCGGCGGGCGCGCCGTGCGAAGGCAGGATCGCGAGCAAGGCCATGGCCGCCGCGATCATCATCGCCAGGTCGAAGCCGCCGGCCAGGGCCTCGGGCGGCGCCGCCGTGATCGGCGTGACCGGGGCCCCGTTGAGGGCGATCACCTGCGAGGACCAGATAGCGCCGGCCACCGCGATGCCGGCCGTCTGCCCCAGGGTGCGCATCACCGCCAGCAGGCCGCTGGCCACGCCCAGGGCCTCGGGCGGCGCGTTGCCGAGCACCGTGCTGTTATTGGGGCTCTGGAACATGCCCACGCCGGCGCCCACCAGCACCAGAAAGGCCAGCATCTGCGCCGGCGGCGTCGTGGGGTGGCTCAGGCTCAGCCCCGCCAGCCCAGCGCCGACCATCGCCAGGCCGGCAATCGTCAGCGAGCGGGGGCCGATGCGGTCCGACAGCCGCCCGCTGAGCGGCGAGGTGAGCGAGAGCGCCAGGGGTAGGGCCATAAGCATCAGGCCCGTGGTCTGCAAGTCGAAGTGGTAGACCAGCTGGAAGAAGAGCGGCGTCAGCAGCAGGTTGAAGGCCATCCCGACGAAGAGCACAAAGCCGGCCAGGAGGTTAAGCGAGAAGGCGGCGTTGCGGAAGATCCGCAGGTTGATCATCGGACTGTGGAAGTGCAGCTCCCAGGCGATGAAGACGGCGCCGGCCGCGGCGAAGAGCCCCAGCAGCCCCAGGGTGCGCGGGTCGCCCCAGCCCCACAGCGGGCCCTCGGTGAGCGCCAGGAGCAGACCGAAGAGCGAGACCATCAGCAGCAGCGCGCCCACGACGTCGAAGACCTGACCGCCCGCCGAGGGCCGGTCGGGTGCGATGCTGCGCAGGGTCAGCCAGGTGCCGATCACGCCCACGGGGATATTCACGTAGAAGATCGATTGCCAGCCCACCGTGTTGAGCAGCAGACCCCCGAGGGCGGGCCCGACCAGGATGCCCGCGGCGACGAACGAGCCGACCGCGCCGAGCGCCGTGCCCCGCTCGCGGGGCGGGAAGGCCGTGATCAGGAGCGCCGGGCCGACCGCCTGGATCATCGCGGCGCCGACCGCCTGGAGCACGCGAAAGCCGATCAGCGTGCCGACCGTGGGCGAGAGGCCACAGAGGGCCGAGGCCGCGGTGAAGGTTACGAAGCCCGCCGCGTACACCCGGCGCTTGCCGAACATATCGCCCAGGCGGCCCATCATCAGCAGCAGACAGGTGATTGTCAGCAGGTAGGCCAGCACCACCCACTCGACCACATTGAGGTTGCTGTCGAAGGCCCAGACAAGTGTCCCGAGCGAGATGTTAACGATCGACCCATCGATTGTAGAGAGCAGCACGCCGCTGCCGACGGCGGCCAGCGCCCACCACTTTCGCGAGAAGTCAGGTTCGGTCACAAAAGCTCCTTGCCGGTCTTGATCTCATCCTCGGGTATTGTACCCCCGAAACGCCGCGCGCCCCCCGGGATACCGGGGGGCGCAACGGACCAACCGACGAAGAGCGCAACCTTAGACCTTATTAGGGCTTCAGGCCGCTGTTGACGGTCGAGAAGACCTGCGAGACCTTACCGCCGAGTAGCGTCAGGATACCGATAACAACAATAGCGATCAGAACGAGGATGAGCGCGTACTCGACGAGGCCCTGGCCCTCTTCCTTAGCGAAGAAGCTGCGAAGCATTGGTCTTTCTCCCTCAGGCTAATTGGTTCGTGAAGCGTCAGCGTGCCGTCCGGGACGATCTGGCCGCGACCTTGTTAGGGCTTCAGGCCGCTGTTGACGGTCGAGAAGACCTGCGAGACCTTGCCGCCGAGTAGAGTCAGGATACCAATAACAACGATAGCGATGAGCACGAGAATAAGCGCGTACTCGACGAGGCCCTGGCCCTCTTCCTTAGCGAAGAAGCTGCGAAGCATTTGTTTCACCTCCCTTCCTTTTTGGACTTGGTACTGTAGGTCTGGCCTACGCTCAGCAGTATAGGATTCTGATAGACCTCATACAATAGTCTGATAGTCCTGAGCCCCCGGGAGTACTAGCACTAGTACTTTTCTCTTCCCGAAAAGTCCTGGTAGCAGGAACGAGTGGCCAGGGATATACTACACAGCATCGTAAAAATACTTATGTAAATAGTTTATGAGACATAAAAGCCGGAGCCGCCTGTACGGCCCCGGCTCACTACGGCAGGCTCAGGGCAGCGGGATGGTAGCCGCCACGCGAGTGCCGCGCCCGATCGCGCTCTCGATCCCGAACTCGCCGCGCAGCAGCACCTCGATCTGCTGGCGCATGCTGGCAAGGCCCATATTGCGGCGGGCGCTGGCGTGGGCCAGGGTCTCATTCACATGGAAGCCGGCGCCGTCGTCCTCGATCATGATCTGCAAGGTCCGCCCCGAGCCGTCGAGCAGCACGCGCACCTGATTGGCCCCGGCGTGCTTGACGACGTTGTTCAGGGCCTCCTGGATGAAGCGGAAGATCGTCACCTCGTAGTGGCTGGGCAGGCGCTGCTCCATATTCTGGATCATCAGGTTGACCTCGACCCCGCCCTTCTCGCCGAACTGGGTGGCATAGCGGCGCAGCGTCGGCACCAGGCCCAGGTCATCGAGGGTCATCGGGCGCAGGTCGAAGATAAACTTGCGCGTGTCCTGGAGGGTGGTGTTAATCGCCGTCTTCAGACTGTTCAGCTCGGCGCGGGCCTGGTCGAGGTCGTGGTCGATCAGGCGCTGGCAGATCTCGGCCCGCAGCACCAGGTTGCTCATCGACTGGGCGGGGCCGTCGTGCATCTGGAGCGAGATGCGCAGGCGCTCGCTCTCCTGTGACTGGATAATATTGGCCACCATTGTCTCGGTGTTGACGCCATCGCTGGCGCTGGCCTGGGCTTTACCCAGGCCACCCTTGATGGCCTCGGCTATATCGCTCAGCAGCGAGAAGATTGCCGACACCTGACTCTGGCGGGCCTTCAGGGCGTCGCGCCGGCCCTGGATCTGCTCGAGCTGGCCGCGCATAATCTGGAGGCGCATCTGCACCTCCTGGGCGGTGGTGTAGAAGTTCTTGATCTCGTCCTTGCTATACTTCTCGAGGTTGACCTCGAGATCGCGGACGCGGTTCGAGACCGAGAGCTCGCGCTGCGAGAGCTTCTCGACCTCGACGGTGCTCTGGCGCACCAGCACCTCGACCTCCTGCACCTCTCGTCTGCTGCGCTCTAGCTCTTCGCGATAGGTGGTCAGGGCCTCTTCGAGCTTCTGCTGAATATCATCGGCGGCCACGGGCGGACTCCTTACAATGGCAGACTCGGCTAGCCTAACTATATCATTCCTAGCCGCAGCTTCCAGACATTGATCAGGGCCTCGGCCACGATCCGGCGCGACATCTTCGAGCGGCCGACGCGGCGATCAGGGAAGATGATCGGCACCTCGCGGATCGCGAGCCCCGCGCGCCGGATGCGATAGGCCATCTCGATCTGGAAGGCGTAGCCGTTCGAGCGGACCAGCCCCAGGTCGATGGCCTCGAGCGCGCGGCGCCTGTAGCAGCGAAATCCGCCCGTCGCGTCGGCCAGAGGCAGGCTAAGGATGAGCCCGGCGTAGAGATTGCCGCCGCGGCTGATCAGCTGCCGGGCGAGGCCCCAGTCGGTGGTGCCGCCGCCCGGCACGTAGCGCGAGCCAAGGGCCAGGTCGGCGCCGGCCTCGACGGCCGCCAGCAGATCGGGCAGGTAGCGCGGGTCATGCGAGAAGTCCGCGTCCATCTCGAAGATGAACTCGGCCCCGTCGGCCAGGGCTCTGCGGAAGCCGGCGATATAGGCGGTGCCGAGGCCGAGCTTGCCAGGGCGCCGCTGGAGCGCCACGCGGTGCTCGCCCGTGGCGATGGCGGCCACCAGATCGCCGGTGCCGTCGGGCGAGCCGTCGTCGACGACTAGCACCCGGAAGCGCGGGTTGGCGAGGATGCGTGGGATCAGCTTGCCGATGTTCTCGGCCTCGTTGTAGGTCGGCACCACCACGGTGCAGTCGGCTACGATGGGGCGGCGCTGGGCTGCCGCCGGGGGTGCGCTGGAGATCTCGATCATGCTGGTGTCACCTCTCTCGCTGCGCTGTGAGCGCCCCGCCTTCCCCCCCTGGCGCAGGACGGCGACCTGTTATAGCCTGGTGCTATTATAGCCAGGACACGAACCGTGGGCCATTGTATAGCGTAGGCGATTAGTCCTAAAGCTCCTCTTGGATTCAGGATAGGCCTGTGACAGAGATCTCCTCCCCTGGCACACCTGCGCGTGTCCTGCCGGCCTTGCGACTCGAGCACCTGTGGGTCGGCCTCGCGCTGGGCCTGATCGCTGCCTTTATCAGCCTTGTGCCTACGGCGCCCCACGATTTCTGGTGGCACCTGAGGGCCGGCGAGCTGATCGCCACCGGCGGCATCCCCACCACCAACCGCTTCGCCTGGGCCGTGCCCACCGACGCGCCCTTCGTCTACCAGAGCTGGCTCGGCGAGTGGCTCTTCTTCCAGCTCTACCGGCTCGGCGGTCTCCAGCTGGTGGTCTTCGCCCGCAACCTGCTTGGGGCGGCGGCCTACACGCTGGTGGCGTGCGAGGCCTACGCCCGCAGCCGCTCGTGGCGCCTGGCCGCCCTCGCCGCGCTGCTCGCGGCGGCTATGACGATCAATAACTTCACGACGCGCACGCAGAATTGGTCGTGGCTGCCCTTTATGGGCACCCTGATGCTGCTGGGCCGCTACGCCGAGGGCCGCCTGGCGCCCCGCTGGCTCTTCGCCCTGCCCCTGATGATGCTCTTCTGGGTCAACGCCCACGGGGCCTTCGTGATGGGCCTGCTGGTGGCTGGGGCTTTCGTCGTGGGCGAGACCCTGCGGCGCCTGCTGCGCCAGCCTGGGGCGCTCTACTGGGACCAGCTGCGCCCGCTCTACCTCGCGCTGGCGGGCATGGCCGCGGCCGTGCTGGTGAACCCGCTCGGCCCGGGGATCGTCGGCTATGTGCGCGACCTGCTCGGCGATGCGCCCAGCCAGCAGCTGGTGATCGAGTGGCAGTCGCCGACGCCGCGCGGCATCGCCGGCGCGGCCTTCTACCTGGGCGTGCTGGCGCTGCTCGCCGCCTTCGCCTTCGCCCGCCGGCGGCCCACCATCACCGATGTGCTGCTGGCCTGCGGGCTGGCCTGGCAGGCCTTCGTCGGCGTGCGCTATGTCGTCTGGTTCGGCATGGCCGCCATGCCGCTTGTCGCCCAGTCGCTCGCCCGGCCGCGCCCGGCCCCGCGATCATCAGGGCGCGAGCGCGGGGGCGGCTCCGGCGCCAACCTGGCCGTCGCGGGGCTGCTCCTGCTCATCGTGGCCGCCGTCCAGCCCTGGACAAAGCCCCTGCTCGGGCTGCCGGAGGCCTACCAGGGCCTCTTCGCGCCGGTGCCCGGGGCGCCGCAGCTCTTCACCGGCGACACGCCCGTCGCCGCCGTCGCGCACCTGCGGGCCGAGCCGTGCGCGGGCCGGATCTTCAACGAGATGGGCTATGGCTCATATATGGCCTGGGCGCTCTACCCGAGCGCCCAGCACTACATCGACCCGCGGGTCGAGCTGTTCGATCTGACCATCTGGGAGCGCTACGCCGCGGTCAGCAAGGGCCAGGGCGTGCCGGTCTTCCTGGCTGAGCAGCAGGTTGCGTGCGTGGTGCTCGACAGCGAGAAGCAGGCGGGCCTGGCCGCCGCGATGCCCGCCCTGCCCGGCTGGGAGCGCACGCTCCTCGCGGGCCGCAGCGAAGTATGGCGCAGGAGCGACCAATGAAGGCAGGATCCCAGGGGAAGGTGCGGGCCGCGGCGGTGGCCGGGCTGACCCTCGACCAGGTATGGCTCTTCGCGGGCGTCGCCTTTGTGGCCCTGCGCCCGCTGCTGACCCCGATCCCGCCCCACGACTTCTGGTGGCACATGGCCACCGGGCGCGTGATCGTCCAGACTGGCCAGATCCCGACGACCGACAGTTTCTCGTACACGCGGGCCGGCGAGCCCTTCTACAACCAGAGCTGGCTGGCCCAGGTGGGCATGTTCGGCCTGCACCAGCTCGGCGGCGTGCCCCTGCTCGTGCTGGCGCAGGCCCTGGTGATCGCCTTCGCCTACGGCCTGCTACTGCGCCTCTGCATCAGGCGAAGCGGTAGCCTGCGCCTGAGCGTCGGCTTCCTGCTGCTCGGCACCCTGCCCGCCTCGTTCGACAACTGGATCGTGCGCCCGCAGACCTACGCGCTGCCCCTGTTTATCGTCTACCTGTATGTGCTGACCCTGTGGCGCACCGGCGCGGCGCGCGGGCGAGGCCTCTGGCCGCCCCTGCTGCTGCTGCCGATCCTCGGCGCGCTCTGGGTGAATCTCCACGGGTCGTTCGTGCTGGGCGGGGCGCTGATCGCCCTGACCTTCGCGGGCGAGGCCGGGCGACGCTGGCTCGAGGGCCGGGCGGGCGGTGGGGCCCAGACCCCGCGCCCGCCCCTCTGGCACCTGGCGGCGGCGGGCGCGCTGACCGGGCTGGCCTGGCTGGCCAACCCCGGCGGGCTCCAGGTGCTCGGCTACGTGCGCAACCTGCTGAGCAGCTCGCAGGTCACCCGGCTGGTGAGCGAGTGGGCGCCGCCGACCATCCGCGACCCGAACGGCGTGGTCTTTTTCGTCTTCATTCTGGCGGGGATTATCATCCTGACCTACGCGCGGCGCCGGCCCGACCCCGTGGACATGATCCTGGCCGGGGCCTTCCTGTGGCTGGCCCTGGGCGCGGGGCGGAACAATATCTGGTTCGTGGCCGTGGCGACGCCCCTGCTGGTGCGCCAGCTGGCGGCCTGGCGGCCCGAGGACGCCCCCGCGCGCCCGGTCTACCAGGGGCTGCCCGCGCTCAACGCGGCCCTCGCCGGCGTGATCATACTGCTGCTGCTGCTGGCCCTGCCGTGGGTCAAGCCGTGGCTAGACCTGCCGCCCAAGGTCGGCGCGCTGATCGACCCGATCACGCCCGTCGCGGCGGTCGAGACCCTGCGGGCCGACCCCGAGCGGCCCGCCCGGCTCTTCCACGCCATGGGCTACGGCAGCTACCTGATCTGGGCGGCGCCGGAGCAGAGGGTCTGGGCCGACCCGCGCATCGAGCTGTACCCGCTCGCGCAGTGGCTCGACTATGGCCAGATCTCGGCGGGGCAGGACGCGGAGCGGCTGCTCGGGCAGTACGATGTGGACGGCCTGCTGATCAGCAACGAGGAGCAGGCGGGCCTGCTGGCGTGGGCCCAGGCCCGCCCAGCGGAGTGGGAGCTGCGCTACAGCGACGAGCAGGCGAGCTACTTCGCGCGGCGGTAGGCAGCCGCGTCAGCGGGTGTGCACCAGGGCCACCCACTCGCCCTCGATGTGGCGCTCGAGGGCGCGGAGGCCGGCGGCCTCGAAGGCGGCGACGACCTCGGCCTCGCGGGTATCGATGATGCCCGAGCTGACGAGCAGGCCCTCGGGCTCGCCGGCCGCGGCCAGGTCGGCGGCCAGGATGACCAGGACGCGGGCGATCAGGTTGGCGGCGATCAGGTCGAACTGCGGCGCGGGCGGCGCGGGCGGGCGCTCGCGCGTCTCATCGTCGCCGAAGTCGCC
>JAAXUL010001163.1 GCA_013336035.1 Chloroflexales bacterium | reverse complement strand
CGCAGCAGCTGGGCGCAGCGGTCGAGGGCCTGGCGGAAGATTGGCTCGCGGGCGTAGAGCTGGCGGCCCATGCCAGGGTACTGCGCCCCCTGCCCCGTGAACAGGAACGCCACCTCGGCGGGGGCGTCGCCCCCGGCGACGACATCCCGCCTCACGCCCGCGCCCAGGCTCCCGCCAGCCACCCCATCGAGCTGCGCAAGCAGCTGCTCGCGCGAGCGGGCCACGATGCTCAGCCGGTGGGCGAAGCGGCTGCGCCGGGCGTTCGCGGTGGCGCAGACATCGGCGAGCTCTAGCCGTGGGTTAGCGGACAGGTAGTCCCGGTAGCGCCCGGCCAGGGCGGCCGCGGCCGCCTCGGTCTTCGCCGAGAGCATCAGGAGCTTCCACTCCCGCTCCGCGGGCGGGGCCTCCGGCTCGGCGCGGGCGACCGTGGGCTCCGGGGCGCCCTCCAGGACCACGTGGACATTGGTGCCGCCCAGGCCGAACGAGCTGACCCCGGCGATCCGTCGCCCCTCTGGCCAGGGGGTGACTGCCGTAGGGATCTTGATCGGCAGCCCGTCCCACGCGATGAACGGGCTGGGGGCGCGGAAGTGCAGGTGCGGCGGGATCTCCCCGTGCTGGAGCGAGAGCACCACCTTGATCAGGCTCGCGATGCCGGCCGCGCCCTCCAGGTGCCCGATGTTGGTCTTGACCGAGCCCACCCAGAGCGGAGCGGTGCGCTGGCCGAATACGGCGCCCAGGGCGCCGATCTCGATCGGGTCGCCCAGCGTGGTGCCGGTGCCGTGCGCCTCGATGTAGCCCACCTCGGCCGGCTCGACCCGGCTGTTTGCCAGGGCCTGCCGGATCACCGCCTGCTGCGAGGAGCCGCTCGGCGCGGTCAGGCCGCTGCTGCGGCCGTCCTGGTTGCTCGTCGAGCCCCTGATCACCGCGCTGATCGTGTCCCCATCGGCGAGGGCGTCGGAGAGCCGCTTCAGGACGACGATGCCGCAGCCCTCGCCGCGCACGTAGCCGTTGGCCGAGGCATCGAAGGTCTTGCAGCGCCCGTCGGGCGCCAGCATCCCGGCCTCCAGGAAGGTCTCGGTGGTGTCGCCCTGGAGCATGAGGCTCACGCCGCCCGCCAGGGCGAGGTTGCACTCGCGGTTGCGCAGGCTCTGGCAGGCCAGGTGGACCGTCATCAGCGAGGATGAGCAGGCGGTGTCGATCGCCATCGAGGGGCCGATCAGCCCGAGTGTGTAGCTCACGCGCCCGGCGGCGACGCTGAGCGCGTGGCCCGTGATGCGGTAGAGGTCGCTGCGCAGCTGCGGGTCCTCCAGCAGCAGCCGGTGATAGTCGCTCGTGCAGATGCCGACGAACACGCCGGTCGCGCTGGCGAAGAGCTCGTCGGGCACGAGGTTTGCCTGCTCGAGGGCCTCCCAGCTGACCTCGAGCAGCAGCCGCTGCTGCGGGTCCAGGCTGCGGGCCTCGCGCGGCGTGATGCCGAAGAACGCCGCGTCGAAGGCGTCGATACCGGCCATGAACCCGCCGTAGTGCGGCGCTCGCTGACCCCCTTGCCCGGCGCCCGGGGCCCAGCGCTCCGGCGGCACCTCGCTGATCGCATCCACGCCGCTGCGCAGCAGGTGCCAGTAGGCCGCCGGTGTCTCGACGCCCCCCGGGAAGCGGCAGGCTACGCCGATCACGGCGATCGGCTCGCGGCGCGCGTACTCGGCGGCCTGCACCTGGCTCTGAAGCCTCTCGACGGCCTGGAGCGCCCGCTTGACCGGGGATTGCTCCTGGTCCCTGTTGGGTGTTTGCATCGCTACAGCTCCAGACTGTCAAGCTTCTCGCTCAGCAGCCGCTCCGCGTCCTCATCCGATATCGCGTCCAGATCTTCGATGCTGTGGATCGCCAGCCCGGGCGGCGGGGGCGGCGCCTCGCCTTGATGCTCGGCCTCGGCCGCCTGCCCCTCCTCCCCGGACAGGATCTCGCGCAGCAGAAAGTCCGCGAGCGCCTCTAGGGTCGGGTAGTCGAACAGCAGCGTCGAGGGGAGCGGGCGCTCGAGTCGCCCGGCAATCTGGTTCCGCAGCTCGATGGCGATCAGCGAGTCGAGGCCCAGGTCCTGGAGCCCCTGGCGCGGGCCGATCTGCTGCGGCGAGCTCAGCCCGAGCACCTGCGCGCTGACCGTGCGCAGGTACTGCATCAGCGTGGGCCGGCGCGCCTCTGGCCCCGCCTCCGCCAGCTGCTGGCGCATGCTCTGCGCGCCCGCCGCCGCCGGCGCCCCCGCCCGCGCCCGGGTGTCCTGCGCCGCGAAGGCGCTCAGGAAGGGCGGGACGCTGTCGTAGGTGCCAAGGAAGCGCGCCCAGTCGAGGGGGATGACCCCGATCTGGCGGGCGCCCCCGCCCAGCAGATGCGCGAAGGCGCGGATGCCCTGCCCCGGCGCGATCTCCCCCTGCCCCTGCGCCGCCAGCCGGGGCCGCTCGTGCGCCATCTTGTCCGCGGCGGCCCCGATCTCGGACCACCCGCCCCAGTCGATGCTCAGCGCGGGCAGCCCGCGGGCCCGGCGGAAGTGCGCCAGCCCGTCGAGGAAGGTGTTGGCGGCCGCATGGTTCGCCTGGCCGCGGTTGCCCAGCAGCCCGGCCATCGACGCGAAGATGACGAAGAAGTCCAGCGGCGCCGAGGAGGTCAGCAGGTGCAGGTTCCAGGCCCCCAATACTTTTGGCCCCAGGACGCGCTCGAACCGCGGCCAGCTCTGCTGCATAAGCGCCCCGTCGTCGAGCACCCCGGCCGCGTGGATGACCCCGCGCAGCGGGGCGTCGGCGGGGATGCCCGCCAGGGCCGCC
>JAAXUL010001162.1 GCA_013336035.1 Chloroflexales bacterium | reverse complement strand
CCACGTCACTCCGAAAGCTGGCTTTACCTCGCCTCGATCCGCCTCCTCGGCCGCCGTCTCGCCAAAGCCTCGTGAACGAGTATGCCCTTACCGTTGGAATATTGGAGAGCTTCTTACTGTTGCGCTACGACGAGGGCGGCTTTAGCCGGCTGATTGGCGCCAGGGCGAGCCATGCCGCCGAGCGGGCGGAGGCGGCGCTGCGGCGCTACCGCGACCTGGGCACCGTCTTCGTGCTGCGCGACGCGCTGTTCGAGGACATCCTGCCGCGCATCGTGCGCCGGCTGAGCTTCGAGTCACCGCGCAACCTGGTCGTCGAGGAGCCACCCGCCCGCGGGCGTATCGACTGGGGGCGGAGCCTCGACGCCACCTGGGCCGAGCGCCCCGGCGAGGCGCCGCTGCTGCTGCACACCCGGCAGCGCCGGCGCGACTTCGCGACGCCGGAGAACCTGCTCGCCGTCGTGACCTTACTGGAGTACCGCGCGGAGGCGCAGCGGCTGCTCTGGGATGAGCAGCTCACGGCCGGCAGCGCGGCCCTGCGCCACCCGCTCAACGAGCTGGCCGAGCGCTGTGAGCGCGAGCTGGCCTTCCCCCAGTTCGCGGGCATCCGGAGCGAGGCGCAGCAGATCCTCGAGGGGGGCCAGGGTGGCCCCGAGGTGCTGGAGCACCAGGTGCACGAGCGGCTCATCCCCGGCGGCAACAGCGCCTACGAGGATCTGCTGGCCTGGCGGGCGCGGCTGCGCGCCCTGCGCCTGCTCCGTCGGAACGAGGCCGCCGCCGACGATGTCCTGGGCGCGGACCCCGAGCGCGACAACTACCTCTACCAGATCTGGATCTTCTACGAGCTCGCCGACCTGCTCCAGGCCCTGGGCCGGCTGGAACGCGTGGACCCGCGCCAGGGCCAGATGGCCCTGCGCTTCCGCTGGGGCGAGGGGGACGATGCGCGCAGCTACGAGCTGCGCCACGACCAGGGCGTGCCGATCCCGCCGGCCCGCTGGGGCGCGCAGCCGCTCAAAAAATACGCCGTCCCAGGCGTTCGGCCCGACTTCTACCTCTGGCGCGTCGATCCTCCCCTGGCCCGGGTCGAGCATGATGGCGAGCTGTTCTGGCGCGAGCCTGGCGTGGTGTGGGACGCCAAATACTATCGGGAGCGGGAGAGCGTGTCGGCGCCATCGTCGCCAATCAAGCGCATGATCGCCGACCTCGCCCTGCTCGGCGAGGGCCACGGCACGCTGCTGTTCGCGTTTCTCGCAGGCGGCGGGGCGACCTCCCCAGGAGGAAACGCCGGCTATCGGCTCAGCCCTGCCGACCGCGACCAGACCGTCGTGCCTGACCAGCAGGTCGTCGTGCAGCCCCTCTGCCCAGATACCGACCTCCAGGGGGTGCGCGCAACCTTGACGGGGCTGCTCGACGGCGCCCACACCCAGCTCCGCGAGCCGCGTGTGCCGCGCTGCCGGGGCGTTTTTCTCGACACCCTGAGTCTCACAGAGCGTGGGGCACTGGTGGGGCGACGCGGTGACGTGCTCGCCCCCGAAGACCTGCTGGTCTGCCCAAAGCCCCACATCGGCCCCTGGCGCGTCGACCTGGTGAGCCGCGCCGAGCACTGCTGCCGCGATGGGCGCCTGTGCCACATCATCAGCCAGCCTGGGGCCGCGCCGCCAGTGCGGCCGCCGCGCACGCCCAGGGAGCTGCTCAAAGAGCTGGAGCGGCTCTTTGAGACGGGCGAGCTCGACTCGCTCGACGAGGAGGCCGTTGAGAACGTGATCAGCCGGATCGAGGGGCTGACCCGGCGCTTCGCGGAGATCACCGGTGCGCTACAGGACCTGGGGCGCTACGAGGCGAAGCTGGGCGATATTGGGCTCGACCGCACGTTGCACCTGCTCGGGGCCACCGAGCGCGAGTCCCTCGCGCTGGCGATCTACCTGCGCGACCAGCTCGACGAGGTGAAAGCCAACGACTACTCGGCCTCGATCATCCACGTGGCGCGCGTGTTAGAGCGCGAGCTGCAGCGGCGCATCCTGGCGGTCCCCGGCGTCAGCGGCAGCGATTTCCCGCATGGCAAGCCAACCCTTGGAGCCCTGGGCGGGGTGCATCGGAAGAACCCGCAGCTCTGGGGACGCATTGAGACCCACCTGGGGCAGGTCTGGGAAAGCCGAGTGGACCCGGAGGACGCTACGTTCGCCGTGACCGTCGAGCAGCTCATTCACGAGATCGAGCAGCTGGTGCGGGTGCGCAACCAGGCGGCCCACACCACCCCGATCCCGCGCAACCGCTTCCGCGACATCCTGCGCTCGCTCTGTGACGGCGGCCCCCTGCGCGTCGGATCGCTCAACGTGCTGTTGACCGCCTGGCCGGCCGCGTAGCGCGCATTTGCGCGTTGCCTCGTGGCTACACTACAGGAAGGGCGGGGAGACCGCCCGCTGAGCCAACGGGAGCGGCTGATGACACCAGATGAACAGATAGGAACAGGGCGCCAACGACTGATTGAGGGATGGCTTCCGCTCGCGCAGGACGCGAATCAGCAGTATGGCTGGCAGCTCGATGGGCCAACACTTGAGGCGCTGATCATCGCCGCGGCGCCGTCACTGGCGGACACCCAGAGCGCATTGGCGGCACGAGCAGTTCTCTGGCAGGTATATCATTGGCAGGAAAAGGAAGCAATATGAGCCAGCCAGGCGGCGGCGGCACAAAACGGAGCTCGTGGCTCACCTTCCGGCGACGGCTGCTGCTGGTGCGCTCTCTGCTGCGCGGCCCCGCGACGAGTGTCGAGCTCATCGCCGATATCGACGCTGAGCTCGGTGATCAGGGCTACCCGGAGGCCG
>JAAXUL010001161.1 GCA_013336035.1 Chloroflexales bacterium | reverse complement strand
TATCGTCTTCTTCGGAAACGCTCCCGAAAAAAACGCCGCCATCCGGTATCGTGTCCTCACGTTCGCCGAAATGCTCGAACGTGACGGACACACGTGCGTCCTTTGCCTGCCTTCGTACAGGCGGTCCTTGAGCGCCACCGACGACGGCAGCCCAGATCCCAGCGGCCGCGCCCGCTGGCGGCCTGCGGTCTGCGGTCGCCACCTCCTCAGTCTGTGGTCCGTGGTCTACGGTCTGCGGCCCGTGGCCTGCGGTCCGCCGTCGCCCCAGCCACCACAGCGCCCCGCCGTCCAGGGTCAGCACCAGGGCCAGGCCGCCCAGCAGCCCCCAGGCATCGTAGCGCCAGAGCCCCAGGCTCGTGGGCAGCCAGACGGCGTAGCCCAGCAGCAGCAGGCCGATCAGCCGGGCCCAGGCCAGCCCGCCATCGCGCCACCCGCCGAACACCATGTGGGCCACCGGCAGCCCCAGCAGCGCCAGGGCGTAGAGGCAGGCAAGCCACAGCAGCGCCGAGAGGAGCGAGCTGTCGCGGGCCAGGCCGTTCCACGCATACTCGCCAACCACCGGCAGCTCGTCCACCGGGGTATCAAGCAGCAGCGGCGGCGGCGTGTCGAAGGTCGGCGCCACCACCGGCAGGTCGCTGGTGAGCATACGCGGCGTGCCCGGCTCGACCACCCGGTAGATCGCCGTCTGCCCCTGCTGGAACACGCGCTCGAGCGTGCCGGCCGCGGCCATGGCCTCGAACTTGGCCAGACCAGCCGCCTCATAGGTGGCCCGCTCGACGCCGCCCACGTAGACGTACTGCACGCCATACAGGCGCAGCTGCTCGAGGGCCGTCGCGGCGTCAGGCGTGTTGTAGACCGCGGCCACCGTCTGCTGGCGGCTGGCGATTGTCGGCCCCGCGCCCACGGCATTCCGCTGCTGCACCTGGTGCCACTCCCAGCCCAGCAGCGTCGGCAGGCCCGTGTAGGTCGCCACGCGCCCCGCCCACTGGTACGAGGGCAGGTGGGCCTCGAGGATCACCGGGGTGCCGGCCACATTGCGCTGCAGCCAGTCGATCGCCGCGGCATCCTCGTCAAGCGAGTAGGTGACACCGAAGCGCTCGGCGCTCACCGCGCCCATAAAGGCCGCGCCGTCGAGCCCCTTCGGCGCCTCGGGCACCCAACGGTCGGCCAGGCGCGCCGGGGTCGCCGTCAGCGGGTAGACCAGCGACGCCACGCCCAGCAGCAAGAGGCCACCCCGCACGAGGTAGCGGGACAGCCCGGGGGCCGCCCACATCCGCGGGAGCAGCGCCGCCGCGCCCAGGGCGAACAGCATCCAGGCGTGGAGCCCAAACTTGAAGACGGTGTTCATGCGCCCGATGTCGCCCTTGACCACCACCAGCTCGACCATCGCGCAGAGGCCGAGGCCTGCCGCGAGCCAAAGGCCGGGCAGCAGCAGATCGAGGGGCGCCCGCCGCAGGCGCCAGACCAGCCAGGCGGCCACGGCCAGGCACGGTAGCAGCAGCACGAGCGCGGGCCAGCCAAGCAGGGCGCCCGCAAGGAAGACCATGGCTACCACGGCCGCGGCCGCCCCGGCGGCCACAGGCCCCACCAGGCGCCGCGCCAGCAGCAGGCCTGCGGCGGCCGCCACAAACAGCAAGTGGCCGTAGAGCTGCGCCAGCTCCCACATCGTAGTGCGCTGGGTCAAGAGCAGCTTTGCCGCCAGGGTCGTCCCCGGGCCCTCGGCCCACAGCTGGACGCCCGACGACTCGGTGGCGAAGTTGGCCGTAAACGGTGCGAAGAGCAGGTTGCCGATGGCCACCATCAGCAGCGGCGGCGCGACCACCCACACCAGCACCCATGGCCAGGGGCGCCGCCCCCGGCTCGCCCGCCACGCCGCGCCCGCCATCGTCAGCGCCGCCAGCCCCACAAAGGTCGGGTAGTCCCACGTGTTCGTCGCCCGGATCGCCCCTGCGAGCAAGCCCATAGCCAGAACGTAGAACGCCGCGCCCCCGCGCTCTTGCGTCAGCGCCTTTGCGTACGCCAGAGCCAGAGTAAGCAGCGCCAGGCTGAGGGGCATCACCAGCATATGGGCGTGCAGGTCGGCGAAGAGGAAGGTGAAGAAGGGGAACTCGTTGACCGTACCCGGCACGATCCGCGTCGCATCCCAGTAGGCCCACTCGGGTCGCCCATTCGCCCACTGCGCCCCGGCGTAGCCGCTGACAAACCAGAAGGCCTGGGCCAGATTGCCCACCAGCAGCAGCAGGGCCGGCGCAAGCGCCGCCGAGATGATCGCGCGGCGGCCGCCCCGCGTCGCCAGCAGGTTGTAGACCAGGCCCCACGCCCCAAGGGCGCTCAGCCCGTAGATGGTCGCCACGGCCAGGTTGTAGGCGACGCTCGGCACTACGGTGCTCAGGTGGGTCAGGGCGCCGACCAGCACAAACCCAAAGTAGTAGTAGTTGATGTAGCCGCCCGCGTGCCACGGGTCGTAGGGCGGAAAGGCCGCGCTCTTCAGCACCGCGGTGAGATAGGCCAGGTCCATCGGCTTCTCGCCGCCGCGGCCCGGGTGCCACAGGTCCGGGTTCGCCCAGCGCAGCAGCAGCCCCAGCAGCAGAAAGCCCAGGAATACCGCCTCGGCCCCGAGGACTACCTGGAACACGTCGCCAAGGCCAAGGCCGCGGTGAAGGTCCCGATCATCGCCAGTCTCAACGGCACCTCAGCCGGCGGATGGACCGATTACGCGAAGAAGATCCAGCAGGCCGGCGCGGACGCCCTGGAGCTGAACATCTATTACATCCCAACCGGCCTCGACATTACCGCCGACGAAGTCGAGAAGACTTACC
>JAAXUL010000364.1 GCA_013336035.1 Chloroflexales bacterium | reverse complement strand
ACTTCTGGGCCACCTGGTGCCCGCCCTGCCGCGCCGAGATGCCCGCCATCCAGGCGGCCTACGCGCGCTACCAGGCCCAGGGCTTCGCCGTGCTGGCGCTGACTGCGGGCGAGGATCCGGCCACCGTGGCGGCCTTTCTGCGCGCCCACGACCTGCACTTCCCGGCGCTGCTCGACACTGATGGCCAGATCCATATCAGCACCTGCCAGCGCCCGGCGGGCAAGCGCAACGGGTAGCACAAAAAACACGCGGCCAGCGCTCAGGGGTGGGCGATCGGGAAGCCAGCAGCGCCCCAGGCGTGCATCCCGCCCGTGACGTTGGTGACATCGTAGCCACGCGCGCGAGATCAGTGCATGCCGTAGTGCTGCGGTTGCCCGAGCGACAGATGCAGGCGGAGGCAGATGCAGTAGATGGCGGCGTCTTTCTCCAGCTCGCCCAGGCGGGTGGCGAGCGTCGGCAGGGGCAGCGAACGTGCCGTTGCCACATGGATCTCATCGCCAGTTACTCCTCGGGAATCACCGCGATCGCCTCGAGCTCAACCAGAAACGCCGGGTTCGCGAGCCCTGCCACGTAGATCCCCGTGATCGTCGGCGGGTTCGGCCGGCGCCCCCAGACCTTTTGGAACTCGGCAAAGCCCGGTTCAAGCGGTTGCCCTTCGACGATGTAGATCTTCCACTGGATGACGTGCTCGATGCGCGCGCCGGCCGCCGCCAGCGCCGTCTGGAGGTTGCGAAAGACCTGGGCGCTCTGCGCGGCAATATCGCCCGCGCCGATGATCGCGCCGCTGGCGTCAACGCTGTTCTGGCCGCCCACATAGACCGTCTTGACCGGGCCGCTCACCGTGACCACCTGGGTGAACGCCGGGTTGCGCGACAGCCCCTCGGGGTTGAGGTGTTGCACCTGTACGTTGCGTGTCATAGCTCCACTTCTTGCTGCAACGCCGTGCGAAGCTGCGACGCTGCACTACACTCCTCGCTCAGCGCGCCACTCGCGCCTGATGTCAGTATCGCAGCCGTATAAGCAAGGATCGATCCTTATTATGGAGGAGGAGCGTCGTCGACGTCGAGGCGCCTGGCGAGTTCGAGCCGCGGCGAAACGAGCACAGCCGTGCCAACGCGGCACGCTGGTACACCTTGTGCGACCCAGGCGCCTAGAAGCTACGCGCGCCACCGTGACTCGGCGCGCTGGACAAGGAGTAGACGGCCCGAATATCCGCGTGAGGACCAGCCTGGCGCAGAAAGCGGCCGTGCTTGGCGCATCGCCATTGCCTGGAAGCCGGCCGTACGAGCAGCCTGAGGTTTCGTGCGTAGCACGCTCAGGGCTACGCTCATCGGCCATAGTAGGTGGCAAGCGCGGTGAAGGCCGCCTTGGGCTCCCACGGCATGTCAGGGTAGGTCTGGCCCAGGCGACCCTCGAGCACCTTGACCACGCCGTAGCTGGCCAGGTCGAAGTCCTCGCGCGTCACGCTCCGATGGGGCAGGTCGTAGCGCGCGAAGGTGTTGACAAACGCGCTATCGACCCCCTCGGCGTCGAGGATCTCTAGTAGCTCGCGCACGCACGCGGCCTGCTCTTCCTCGTCGCGGATGTAGTCGCCGTCCAGCCGGAGCGGCCGCGCGTCATCGCCCCACACGAGGATCGCGTCGCCGCGGCCGCCCTTCGCCGCCGCGCCGCGGTGGGTGGTGCAGCCGAGCTCGGTGATCGCGACGGGCTTCCCCTGCGCGACGAGGGCGCGCATCCCGGCCCGGTAGTGGCCGGCGACCTCGCTGGAGCGGTAGCCGGCATCGGTCGCGATGAAATCGAAGGGCGTCCAGTCGACGCCCTCAAACGGCAGCGAGGCGTAGCTAAGCGGCCCGCCAAAGCGCGCGCGGACCACGGCGACCGCCTGAACGAGGAAGGCGTTGACGCGGGCGGGGACCTCCGGCAGGGCCGCGCGTAGCCGCTGGGGCTCGGCCAGCAAGGCCAGGCGGTCGCGCAGTGTGTCGCCGGGTAGAAACCCCACCGTGAACAGGCTCAGCTCCGACCCGGTGAGCAGCACGACCGCGGCGCCCTGCCGGCGCAGCCGCTCGGCGTGCTCGGCGCAGTCGGCGAGCACGCCGAGCAGGGCGTCTGTGCTCAGGTCGTTGGTGAACGGCGAGAGCCAGACCTCCAGGCCGGCGTCGGCGGCGAGGTCTGCTGCGCTCCCCAGCCGGCCCGCGTCGCCGCCGGTGAGGCGCACGGCGGTGCTGTGGAGGTCGTCGTGGATGATGCGGAGCTCGCGCCTCACGACCGCGGGGTCGAAGGGCTCGCGGGTGCTCGTGCCGGCGCTGAGGAAGCCGGTGTCGTAGGTGATGCCTTTGCCACGCATGGGCGTGCTTTTCCTGATTCTGGGCAGCAGTCGCCCCTGGTGCCCCTGAGCGGCGCGCCGAGGCGCGAGCCAATAAGGCTTTGGCCGGGTCGTAGGGGGTGCGATGCTTGAGTACGCCATACATCACATGCATCAGTTTGCGCATCACCGTGCCGATAATCACCTTCTTCGGTTTGCCGCGCTTGGCCAGGGCCTCGGCAAAGGCCTTGAAGCCAGGACAGTGCGTCATCGCGGTGATCGCCGGGAAGTAGAGCGCCGCGCGCAGCCCGGCCTTGCCTAGTTTCGACATGCGCGGGCGGCGTCGCACCGTGGTGCCCGATTGGTAGTGACTGGGCGTGACCCCGGTATCCGCCGCGGCCGCCTTGGCCGAGTCATACTGTGCCAGCTGCGGAACTGCAACCCCAAGGGGCTTTCGTTATGCCCCCACCTGATCGGCTGCGGCCTCTCACACAAGGGGGGAGCACAGCATTAGGGCGCCCTGCGTGGCCACCCCTCTCCCGCTCAGGGAGAGGGGGCAGGGGGGTGAGGGCCTGAAGCGCCGACTTTGACGTAGCCCTGCCCATAGGCGGCCTTCCACTCTGTGGCAGCCTCGGGTATGATACCATCCTCCCAAGGTAAGGGTTCATGAAGAAATTACTTCCCTCACCCAGGCTCGCCGTGGGGCTCAAGCCCTCGGCTACGTTCACGAAGGCCGCCTCCGCGACCTGCCGGAGCCGGCGTAGGCCGGCTTCGTAACCGGTAGCCCGCGGGCTCACCCGCCGGGCGGGGCCGTGAAGGCCTGGGGGAAGGTATTCTTTTATGAACCCTAAACGGCCGCTCAATGGACGAGGAGCAAGGGAATGGACGAGCAGCACGCTGGCCTTCGGTCGATTGATGCGTACATTGCGACCTTCCCAGCCGATGTGCAGGTGCGGCTCCAGGAGCTCCGGGCGACGATCCGGGCCGCGGCGCCCGAGGCCGAGGAGGCCATCAGCTACCAGATGCCCACCTTCCGCCTCCACGGCAACCTGGTCCACTTCGCCGCACACAAGGGCCACATCGGCTTCTACCCGGCGCCGAGCGGGATCGCGGCCTTCCAGGAGCGCCTGGTGCGCTACAAATCGTCGAAGGGCGCGGTGCAATTCCCCCTCGACGAGCCGCTGCCGCTCGACCTGGTCGCCGCCATCGTGCGCTTCCGGGTCGCTGAGAACGTCTCCGCCGCTGAGGCGAAGGCCCAGCAGCGCCGGGCCTCACGGGCGCGGGGCAGCGGCCAGAGTGGGGCGTAAGGGTGTCATCTAATCCCCTCGCCATCGACCCGTGGGACGCTCGCGGCGATCCACAGTAGCTCGTTGCGCTCCAGCGTGGGTTGGTAAGCAGGATTGCCCCGCCCCGCTCGACGATGATGACGGTGGATGCGTGCCTGCGCTCAGCGGGCAGGTAGTAGCGTATCGGCTCGCCGTGTCTGAGTATGCCTCCGGCTCTGCGGTAGAAGCCCTATTTTATACCTTTAGTTTAAAAGTGGATATGAATAACCTCCGCGAAATGCTCGCTCTCGCCCTCGTGCTGACCCTGTGGTTCCCTCCAGCCGTCGTCCGCTGGGGCCGCTGGTTTGCGGTTAGTGTGGGGCTGTTTGTGCTTGCGGAAGTATTCATGTACATTAACCTCTCTCTGCTTTTCTCGGATCCAAACCTGGACGATTCTCCGGCCCTCATCCTGGCAGTACCCCTATTCCTCATCGGGCCTGCATTGCTCTTTGTGATTGGGCTTGTCGTCAGATTCATCTTCGCCCTGCTCGTATTCGAAAAATAAGAGCCGCACGCTTGAGCGGTTCTCAAAGGGTCAGAAGGGCTTACCCTTTACAGCTTTGATCCCTGGCCTTGTGATTGGCTACCATCGAGGTCGCGTGACGTGAGGCGCAGGGTTCCATGCTTGACCGAGGTTCGGTATGGCTTCATCCCCCAAGCGGCTCGTCGCCCTGGCGCTGCTCCTGACCGCGCTCGTGCCCGTACTGGGCGCCTGCGGCAGTGTGCCGACCACCGCGCCCACGGCCGCCCCCGCCGCTGGCGGCGACCGGCGAGCGGATCGCCCGCCCTCTCGACCATCTGCGGGCGTGCATCCTTCGGCCAGATACAACGATGCTCTGCTATGACGTAGTTGCCGTGTGATTTACGGTACAGCCCGCAGTACTGCGTGCTCTCGCTCGTGTGGGGCTGGCAGGTCGATCGGACGGTGCCGGATCACTATGACGCATCGGTGCGGGCATCGCCCTGCTCGGCGTGCTGTGATCATGTACTGGCCGCGGGGGTGAGCCCGCCGGCTTATACACGATCTTTACGCCCCTTTTGTGGAATTTTTACGGGGCCTCGGCGTAGAGTAGGGGTCTGTGCGCCGGCGCACGCGGCTCGCTGCGCGCGCCACCGCGCCATACGGTGTATGCACCAGTGGTTTGGAGGCCCCAATGAAGACCTTTCGCACCTGGTTTACGCCGGGCAGCCTGGTGCTGGCCCTGCTCGTCGCCCTGCTCTGGCTGCACCAGCTCCACCTGTCGCTGGCTGGCCGCGAGGCGGCGCAGGTGGTCCTGGTCTGTCTCACGTTCGCCGGGCTCTGGGTGCTGACGCAGGATCGCCGGCCGGGCAGCTAAGGCGCAGCCGCGACTGAGCCGCGTCGCGCCGTATCGCTGGCCAGGGCCATGCCTGTAACTGGCGGCGCCAATTTATACAGCATTTTTACGCCGGCGGCATTGTTTCGGCCCAGCGCCAGGAGTATGATCGCGCCAATGGAATGACATGCGGCTCACTGGTGAGCGACCCCACCCTACCGGGTCGTTCCCACGACAGCCGACCCCTTGCGCCGACTGCCGAGTCGGCGCGTTTTGTTGCCTGCAACCGGCGCGTTGCGCCCACAGAGGAGTTGTACCAGTATGGCCTCGTCGTTCAAACGCCTGCTGATCGGCAAGCCGATCGCCACGGAGCATCAGCACCACGAGCGGCTGAACAAGGTCACCGCCCTGGCCGTCTTCTCCTCCGACGCGCTCTCGTCAGTCGCCTACGCCACCGAGGCCATCCTGGCCGTGCTCCTGCTGGGCGGGGCCTCGGCCCTGGGCCTGGGCCTGCCGATCGCCGGCGGGATCTCCTTTCTGCTGGTGGTCGTGGCCATTTCGTACCGCCAGACCATCCACGCCTACCCCAACGGCGGCGGGGCCTACATCGTCGCCCACGAGAACCTCGGCCAGCTGCCCGGGCTGATCGCCGCCGCCGCCCTGCTGATCGACTACGTGCTCACCGTCGCCGTCTCGATCTCGGCCGGCGTGGCGGCGATCACCTCGCTCGCCGGCAACTGGGGCGCGCCCTGGCTGGCCAGCTACGCCGTCGAGATCGCCCTGCTCTGCATCCTGATCGTCGGCCTGGCCAATCTGCGCGGCGTCAAGGAGAGCGGCGCCGTGTTCGCCGTGCCGACCTACGTGTTCATCGTCGGCATCCTGGCGATGATCGCCTGGGGCGTTGCCGGCATTTTCCTGGGCACCACGCAGCCGGTGGTCCAGTCGATTGAGCCCGAGCTCCACGCCGGGGAGGCCCTCGGCCTCTGGCTGGTGCTGCGGGCCTTCGCCGCCGGCTGCACCGCCCTCACCGGGGTCGAGGCGATCTCCAACGGCATCCCCGCCTTCAAGCAGCCCGAGGCGAAGAACGCCGCCACCACCCTGAGCTGGATGGTCGGCATCCTGGGCACGATGTTCCTGGGCATCACCTGGCTGGCCGACCGGCTCAGCGCCATCCCCAACGAGGCCACCCACGAGACGATCGTGTCGCAGATCGCCCGCACCACCTTTGGGGTCGGCCCGGTCTACACGGTCATCCAGGTGGCCACGGCGCTGATCCTGGTGCTGGCCGCCAACACGGCCTACGCCGACTTCCCGCGCCTGGCCTCGCTGCTGGCCCGCGACCGCTTCCTGCCGCGCCAGTTCTCCTCGCGCGGCGACCGCCTGGTCTTCTCCAACGGCATCCTGGTGCTCTCGCTCTTCGCCGCCGGGCTGGTGGTCTACTTCCGGGCCAACGAGATCGCGATGCTGCCGCTCTACGCGATCGGCGTGTTCCTCTCGTTCACCCTCTCGCAGGGCGGGATGGTCCTCCACCACCTGCGCGAGAAGGAGACGGGCTGGCGTACCGGGCTGAGCATCAATGGCCTCGGCGCGGTGCTGACCGGGGTGGTGCTGGTCGTGCTGGCGGTGACCAAGTTCACCCATGGGGCCTGGGCGGTGCTGGTGCTGATCCCGCTCCTGGTGCTCATCTTCCAGGCGATCCACACCCACTACGTGCGCGTGGCCGAGCAGCTCTCGCTGACCACGGCGGACAAGCCGCAGCCGCTGCGCCGGCTCACCGCCGTGGTGCTGGTGAGCGGGGTGCACAAGGGCACGCTGCCGGCGCTCCAGATCGCCAAGTCCTTAGCGCCCGACAACGTCACCGCGGTCACGATCAACCTGGACCCGGAGCATATCGAGAAGATCCGCGCGCGCTGGTGCGACTGGGGCTGCGATGTGCCGCTGGTCGTGCTCGAGTCGCCCTACCGCTCGCTGATCTCGCCGCTGCTGAAGTACCTCGAGGAGATAGGGAGCCGCTACAAGGACGATGAGCTGATGGTGATCCTGCCGGAGTTCGTGCCGGCCCACTGGTGGGAGCACCTGCTGCACAACCAGACCGGCCTGATCCTGCGCACGGCCCTGATGTTCCGCGCCGGCAAGACGGTCATCAGCGTCCCGTATAAGCTCGAGCGCTAATAGATGGGCTCCGTGACTCCTTGCGCACCTGCACGGCCCCGGCCTCCAGGCGCGTCATCTCCAGCAGGTTGCTTAGCAGGCGGTTGAGCCGCTGAACCTCGTCCGCGGCCGTCCGGGCCAGGTCCTCGCGGGTCGCCGCGTCGAGGTCGGTGCCGCCCTGGGTGAGGCTGGTCAGGGCCCCGCTGATGATCGCCAGGGGCGTGCGCAGATCGTGGGAGACCGAGGAGAGCAGCGCCGCGCGCAGGCGCTCGGCCTCGACCGCCACCGTCGCCTGGGCCGCCGCCTCCGCAAGATTGGCGCGCTCGATAGCCAGCGCGCTCTGGCTGGCGAAGGTCTCGAGCAGATGGACCTGCTCAGGGCTCAGCAGGCGCTGCCGGTCGGCCGGGCGCACGCCCAGCACGCCCACGCTGGTCCGTGAGCCGGTCAGGGGCAGGTAGAGCCCCTCGGCGCTGGGCAGGGTGTTGGTGCCAAGCC
>JAAXUL010000363.1 GCA_013336035.1 Chloroflexales bacterium | reverse complement strand
CTTCCGATCTTTGCCGAACTCGGCGGCGATCGGCATAATGATGATCATGCCCACCAGGCCCGCCGCGGCCAGCAGCACGAGCACGTCGGGCTGGCTCGAGAAGTTGCTGCTCGCGATCGCGAAGCCCGCCGCCATGTTGCGCTGGCCGGTGCCCAGGGCGAGCACGCGCTTCGTGTCGGCCCCGGGCCCGCCGAGGAAGTAGCCCGACGCAACGGCGACCACGAAGAGCAGCAGGAGCGCCAGGATGGCGCCGCTGCCAAGCAGCCCGATCACTTTGCCGATGTTCAGGCCGAGCATCAGCACCAGCAGGAGCGCCAGGCTGATGTTGGAGACCTGCGTGACCGGGTGGAGCAGGCTCTGCGCGGTCTCGTCGTAGCGCGCCTTGATCAGCAGGCCGATCGCCAGCGGGACCAGGATCTCCAGGATGAGCTGGAGCGCGATCGCCCCGGCGTCGACCGTCACGCCTGGCAGCAGCAGCGGCAGGACGAGCGGCAGGTAGACGACGGTCGCCACGACCAGCAGGGCCATGATCGCCACCGCAAAGGGCACGTCCGCCTTGGCGATCTGCGCCAGCTTGGGCAGGAAGGGCGCGCCCGCGGCGCAGCCGACCAGCAACAGCCCGATCTGGTGCTCCTGGGCCATCGGGATGACGCGCGTGAGCAGGTAGGCCGCCGCCGGGACGACCACGAAGTTGGCGACCAGGGCCATGGCCACCAGGCGCGTGTTCCTCAGCGGCGCCGTGATCTGAGGGATGGTCAGGCTCAGGCCCATGCTCAGCATGCTGGTGATGACGAAGGCTAGCGTGAACAGATTCGACAGAGCGGTCAGGACTTCAGCCACTGGTGTGCTCCTCTTCTACCTGCCGCTAGAGCTGCCTACGGCAAACGTGGCCGGGCGCCCCATCTCCTGGCGGAAGGCTTCGACGGCGTCGCGGTTGGTGGCGTAGAACCGCCCCTCGCCGATCTGCTCCAGCAGCTCGTAGGTCTCCAGCAGCTCGGGCACCGGCGCGCTTGCGCGTGTGACAGCGAAGGTGATGCCCTTCTGCTTGAGCTCCGCGATGGCCTGCCCGAGGGCCTCGGCGCCGGTGGTGTCGATGTCGTTGATCGCCTCGGCGTCGAGCACGAACCACTTGATGGGCTGCGCGTCCTGGGCCACCAGCTGCTTGACCTGCTCCTGGAAGATGTTGGCGTTGGCGAAGTACAGCGGCGCGCCGAAGCGGTAGACGATCAGGCCCGGCACCGTCACGCCGAGCGAGGGGCCAGCCGAGGCGGTGAAGCCCCGCCCGCCCGGCAGGGGCGTGAGCACCGTCGTCCTCGGCGCGGCGGCGCGCCGCACCACGTCGATCGTCGAGAGCAGGAAGGCGATGATCACCGCCTGGAGCGCGCCGAGCACGAGCACGCTCAGCAGCGCGACGATCGCGATCCAGAACTCGTCGCGGCGCACCCGGTACAGCTCGCGCAGCTCGCCGACCTCGATCAGGCTCAGCACCGCGTTGGCGACGATCCCGCCCAGCACCGCGTTGGGCAGCAGGGCCAGCAGGTCGGCGAAGAAGAGCAGCACCACCGCCACCGCCACGCCGGCCACGAGGCTGGGGATCTGGCTGCGGGCGCCCTGGGTGTCCATCGCGGCCGTGCGGCTCGCGCTGGAGCCGACCGCGAACGCGCCGGTAAGGCCGGCGGCCACGTTCGCGGCGCCGAAGGCGAAGAGCTCCTGGTCGGCGTCGAGGTTCTCGCCGTACTTCTGAGCGTACTTGCGGGCGATCAGCAGCCCCTCGGCCATCGTCACGCCCACGATCGCCAGCGCGCCCGGGATGAGGGCGATCCAGTCGCCGAGGCCGATCTGCGGGAAGACGAGCGAGGGCAGGCCCGAGGGGACAGCGCCGAGCACGCTCACCCCGCGCTGATCGAGGCCGAACAGGGCGACCAGCGCCGTGAGCAGGATCAGGGCAATTAGGGCGCCGGGCAGCTTGGGGGCGAAGCGCTTGAGCAGGCGGATGATCACGATCGCCCCGACGCCGAGGGCCACCGCGTAGAGGTTGGCCCGCGGGATGGCGGCGACCAGGGCGAGCAGCTCGCGGAAGAAGCCCTCGGCCTCGACCGACACGCCCATGATCTTCTTCAGCTGGCTGCTGAAGACCTCGACGCCCAGCCCGCTGATGAAGCCGACCAGCACGGCCTTCGAGAGGAAGTTGGCCAGGAAGCCGAGCCGGAACAGCCAGAAGAGGAAGAAGATCAGCGCGCAGACCAGCGACTGGGCGAAGGCGAGCTGCACGTAGCGCGGGTCGCCGGGGACGGCGAGGCCGACGAGCAGCGCGCCGATCAGCGCGGCGATCGGCGCGTCGGGGCTGGCGACGAGGTGGCGGCTGGTGCAGAAGAGCGGCCAGACGATCATCGGGACGATCGCGGCGTAGAGCCCGACGATCGCGGGCAGGCCGGCGACCTGCGCGTAGCCGATGTTGAGCGGGATCATCAGCGCCGCCAGGGTGATGCCGGCGATGATCTCCCGTGGCAGGTCGCCGGCTGGCACGCCCCGCACCCCTTCGAGGAGGCGGAGCTTCCGCTGGGGCCTGGGGGCCGATACCGAGGTCGCTGCCATGCCCTTCGTCCTCACCTGAGATACGTGTCGCCTACTGCCTCGTCATCGCGAGCTGGAAGCGTTCCTCAGTCCCGATCATATGGTCGACGTCATGCGCTGCCGCGTCGATGTCGATCTGCACCCAGTTGACCTTGCCGGTGAACTCGTTGCCGCGGGGGCCATAGTCGTTCGAGACTGGCTCACCCACGTCGCAGCCGATGTCCAGGGTCTCGTCCATCGAGAATATGAAGGGGTGCGTGCGCTCGACGCGCCCCTCGCCGACCTTCGTTCCATTCACGTAGAGTGTGACCCCACCGCCCTTGCCGAGGCCGCCGTCGTAGGCGAACTCCATCCGCACCTGGTGCTCGCCGGCCGACAGCGGCACACTGCCGGTGACGTCGAAGTGCCGGATGCCGAGCAGGTTGTAGCAGTACTTCAGCCGCCCTTCGTGGACGTAGAGGCTCCAGCCACCCATGTTGCCGCCGTGGGCAGCGATGACTCCCCGCGCGTCTGCGTCTGGCACCTCCACCTGGGCGGTGACGGTGTGCGACTTGTTCTTCAGGTTGAGAACTGCGTTCTCTTGCAGCCGGCGCATCCCAGCGAACAGCAGCTGCGTCGTGCCGCGCACCACGGCCGGCCGCCCAGCGAGCTCTGAGTTAAAGCGCTCAGCCTTGCGGCTGTCGAGCGGAAGCACGTTGTACTTGGTGGCCTCGATCTCGAACAGGCGCTGCAGCTCGCGGAGCTTTGCCGGCATCTCCTTCGCGAGGTCGTGCGCCTGAGTCCAGTCCCTGGTCGTGTCGTACAGCTCCCAGATGTCGTCGTCGAGGGGGGGCTGCTCTCCGGTGACGATCCAGGGGGCCGTCCCGTGGTGCGTCACCGCCGTCCACCCCTGGTGGTAGATGCCGCGGTTGCAGAACATCTCGAAGTACTGGGTCTCGTGACGCTCGGGCGCCGCGCCGTCGTCGAAGCTGTAGATCATGCTCGTGCCGTGCAGCGGCTCCTGCATCACGCCGTTCACCATGGTCGGCTCGGGCAGCCGGGCGGCCTCGAGCACCGTGGGCGCAATATCGATGACGTGGCAGAACTGGTTGCGGACCTCGCCCCTGGCCTTGAACCCCCGCGGCCAGTGGACAATCGTCCCGTTGCGGGTGCCGCCGAAATGGGAGGCGACCTGCTTGGTCCACTGGTAGGGCGTGTTCATCGCGTGGGCCCAGCCGACGGCGTAGTGGTTATAGGCCTTCGGCGTGCCCAGATCGTCCATGTGCTCGATCATCAGCTCCGGCGTGTTGAGATCGGGCGCCTCGCCGATGATCAGCTCGTTGAAGGAGCCGATCAGGGTGCCCTCAGCCGAGGCGCCGTTGTCGCCGATGATGTAGTAGACCAGCGTATCGTCGAGGATCCCCAGATCGCTCAGGGTGTCGACGATGCGGCCGGTGTGGTAGTCGACGTGCTCGAGAAAGGCCGCGTAGATCTCCATCTGGCGGGCGAGCACCGGCCGCAGCCGCTCCTCGGTCTCTTCCCAGGCCGGGAGGCCCGGGGGCCGCGGCGTCAGGTCGCAGTCGGGCGGGATGACGCCAAGCTCCTTCTGGCGGGCGAAGGTCGCCTCGCGCAGCTTGTCCCAGCCCTGGTCGAACTTGCCCTTGTACTTGGCGATCCACTCCTTGGGCACGTGGTGTGGGGCGTGGGTCGCGCCTGGCGCGAAGTAGACGAAGAAGGGCTTATCGGGCGCAACTGCCTTCTGCTGGCGAATGTAGTCGATGGTCTTATCGGCCAGGTCTTCGGTCAGGTGGTAGCCCTCGTCGGCCGTCCGCTCCGGCTCGATCGGCGTCGTGCCGTCGTACAGCGCAGGGTAGTACTGGTTGTTCTCCCCGCCGATAAAGCCGTAGAAGCGCTCGAAGCCGCCGCCGGGGTGGGGCCAGTGGTCGTACGGCCCGATCGCGGTCGCCTCGAAGACCGGCACCTCGTGACACTTGCCGAACTGGGCGGTCGAGTAGCCGTTCAGGCGCAGGGTCTCGGCCAGGGGCGCGCAGGTGTTCGGCCGGATCGAGTTGTAGCCAGGGGCCGACGTGGCCATCTCGGTGATGCCGCCCATACCGACGGCGTGGTGGTTGCGGCCGGAGAGCATGGCCGCCCGCGTCGGCGAGCAAAGGGCCGTGGTGTGGAAGCGGGTGTACTTCAGGCCATCGCTGGCCAGCCGCTCCGCCGTCGGGCTGTGGCAGGGTCCCCCAAAGGCGCTGGAGGCGCCGAAGCCCACATCGTCAAGCAGGATGATCAGGACGTTAGGCGCGCCCGTGGGCGGGCGCAACGGCACGATCGGCGGGTACTTCGTAGCCGGGTCTTTGGCATCATAGGTCGTGAGACCGACAGGCTTGCGATCAGGAATTGGCAACAGCGACCGCGGGAGACCGTCGTTGTGCGCCGCCATCTGCGCGAAGGTGTCGCCTGCGCCGGCGGCCTTGCCGTTATGGCCGGCGGCCCTTCCATTTGTCTTGGAAGCCATGATCCCTCTCAATAATGGGTCGGACGCCTGAGCCGCCCTTCCCTGTGCCTCCGCGCCTCAGCTCGCGCCGGCGTGTGCATCAGCCATCTTCGCGATCGCGTCGTCGATCGTGAAGGTGTTCGGCTTCTGGATCGGCGGGAAATCCTTGAACGTGGCGGCGAACGCCTGCGCCGCCGCCGTCCCGAGGAAGAATGGGCCGCCGTTGCGCATGTACCAGTCGTAGTAGCTATTCGATGTGATGTCGGCCACCTCGTAGGGATCGGTTCGCAGGTTAAAGATCTTCGGCGCCCGCAGCCGCGTAAACGGCTCGAGCCAGATCCCCAGCGTGCCCTGGCAGCGCTGCTCGATGAACACGACCTTCCAGTTGTCGTAGCGTACCGCCAGGATGTCTCCGTCGTCGCTAATATAGAAGAAGGCTTTGCGCGGGCTCTCCTCGTCCTCGCCGGTGATGTGGGCGACCAGGCTGTACCCGTCGATGTGGTTCTTGTAGGTGCGCCCGATCGCCTTGTAGCCCTTTTTGAGCTCCTCGACTACATTGGGCGCCCCTGCGATCTCAAGGAACGTCGGCAGCCAGTCGTGCAGATGGACGATGCCGTTCGAGATCGATCCAGGCTCGACCCTCCCCGGCCAGCGGATCAGCATCGGGATGCGGAAGGCGCCTTCCCAGTTCGTGTTCTTTTCGCTGCGGAACGGCGTGGTGCCGGCATCGGGCCAGGTATTGCGGTGCGGCCCGTTGTCGATCGAGTACATGACGAAGGTGTCGTCCGCGATGCCGAGCTCGCCGAGCAGATCGAGCATCTGGCCGACGTGCTTGTCGTGGTCGACCATCGTGTCGTGATAGTCGGACTGCCACTGCCCGGCCTGTCCCTTGCTCTCCGGCCTGGGATGCGTGATGAAGTGCATGTGGCTGGTGTTCAGCCACATAAACCACGGCTTGCCGTCCGCCTCCTGCCGCTTGATGAAGTCGGTCGCGGCGGCGACGAAGTCGTCGTCGATCGTCTCCATGCGCTTCCGGGTGAGCGGCCCGGTATCCTCGATCTTTTGCTTGCCGACGCGTCCCCAACGTGGCTGCTCGGTCGGGTCGTCCTCGTTGGTCGCCCAGCTATGGATGACGCCGCGCGGGCCGAACTTCTCCCTGAAGCGCGGGTCCTTGGGGTAGCTCTCCGACTCCGGATCCTCTTCCGCGTTGAGGTGGTAGAGATTGCCGAAGAACTCGTCGAAGCCGTGGTTGGTCGGCAGCATGTGGTTCAGGTCGCCGAGGTGGTTCTTGCCGAACTGGCCCGTGGCGTAGCCCTGCTCTTTGAGCAGCGCCGCAATGGTGACTGCCTTGTCCGTCATCCCGACCGGTGCGCCGGGCATGCCCACCTTAGACAGGCCGGTGCGCAGCACGCTCTGGCCGGTGATGAAGCTTGACCGCCCGGCGGTGCAGCTCTGCTCGCCGTAGCTGTCGGTGAACATCATGCCTTCCCTGGCGATGCGGTCGATGTTGGGCGTGCGGTAGCCCATCAGGCCGTGCGAGTAGCAGCTCAGGTTCGTGATGCCAATGTCGTCGCCCCAGATCACCAGGATGTTGGGCTTGCTGGCCTGTGCCATTGGTTCCTCCGTTGGTATTGGCTATGCCACCCGCACCACGCAGCGGAAGCCGGCGTGGCAGGTCGAGGTGTCGAGGGCCTGGGCCATGCGCGCCGCGGGCCGGTAGCGGCGGCAGTAGTTCGGGGCGCACAGGAACGACCCGCCCTTCATCACCTTGCGCGGGACGGGCAGGCCGGGCTGCCGCGGGTCGTGGCTGCGCTCGCGCGCGCCGCCGCGCGGGTTCGTCTGCGCGCAGCAGCCGTGCGCCAGCTCGTGGCGCTCCTGGTACCAGTCCTCGGTCAGCTCCCACACGTTGCCGATCATGTCGTGGAGGCCGTAGGCGTTGGGCGGGAACGCCCCGACCGGCGAGGTGCGCTCGTAGCAGTCCTGCAGCGTATTCTGGTGGGGGAACTCGCCCTGCCAGGTGTTGGCCATCGCCCGCCCGCCGGGCGTCAGCTCGTCGCCCCAGGCGTACTCAGCGCCCTCCAGGCCGCCGCGGGCGGCGAACTCCCACTCGGCCTCGCTCGGCAGGGCCTTACCCGCCCAGGCGGCGTAGGCGGCGGCGTCCTCGTAGGCGACGTGGACGACCGGGTGGCGCTCGCGGCCGCTCAGGGTGCTCTCGGGGCCCTCGGGGTGGCGCCAGTCGGCGCCCGGCACCCAGCTCCACCAGGCGTAGGCGTTGTCCAGGCCGACGCGCTGCCGCGGCTTCTGGAAGACCACCGAGCCCGGCACCAGAGTCTCGGGCTTGGCCCCAGGGTAGTCGGCCGCGTTGGGGGCGCGCTCGGCGGGGGTGACGTAGCCGGTGGCCTTGACGAAGCGGCTGAACTGGAGGTTGCTCACCGGGTAGACGTCCATCCAGAAGCTGTCCAGGCTGACGTAGTGCGCGGGCGCCTCCTCGGCGTAGTGGTCGTTCGAGCCCATCAGGAAGGTCCCGCCGGGAATCCAGACCATGTCCTTGTGCGGCGCCCGGCCG
>JAAXUL010001160.1 GCA_013336035.1 Chloroflexales bacterium | reverse complement strand
AGGGAGGCTCGTAAAGCTGTAGTCGCCGTTGTCGTCCGTGGTTGTCGTGCCCACGAGGGTATCCTCGGGGCCCAGGGTGCCGTCGCCGTTGTCAAGATACAGCTCGACCGTGACCTGCGAGACCCCGTACTCCTCTGTGTCAAACACCTTGTCGTAGTTGCTGTCGTACCAGACCGTCCCGCCGATCGAGCCGCTGATGGGCTCGGGGGTGTTGGTCGGCGCCGGGGTGCTGGTGGGCTCGGGGGTGTTGGTCGGCGCCGGGGTGCTGGTGGGCTCGGGGGTGTTGGTCGGCGCCGGGGTGCTGGTCGGCGCCGGGGTGCTGGTCGGCGCCGGGGTGCTGGTCGGCGCCGGGGTGCTGGCCTCATCGCCGCAGTGGCCAGGGCCGATGAGGCCATTATTAAACTGATCGAGCTTGTCCGCGTACGCGATCGCTTCGCTGCGGATGCTCCCGCTCGGATTGCTGCCCAGGGGGGTCCTGGCGAGCAGCGCGTTGGCCTTCACGATGGTGTCGGCGACCACCGTGGTGTTCGCGCCGTTGGCGCCGTTGAGCATGGCCGCGATCAGCTGATGGATCAGGATGTAGGTGGCGTCACCGTTGGGCGTGGTCGCGAAGATCTTGTCCAGCGCGGCCTTCGTGTACGTAATATTGCCGATTGTAAGGGATTCGACGGGCCACGCCTTGAGGTGATTCTTCCAGTAGCCCTGGGTGTAGGTGCAGTTCTTCGCTGCCGGTCCGCTTGGCGGCTTCCCAGCATACGTGGGAGAGGCGAGCGTCAGTGTGGCAACGACCACAAGCGCGAGCAGTCCGCCAAGTCCAGAAAAAAGTCGATTTCGGATCGCCATCGTGGAGCCTCTTCTGTTCTAGAGTGTAGTGAAGCGCTGCGCAAATCGCGCAATGCTGTGAGAGTGATGTGGAAGCAGCGAGGCACTATCACCGATCACCGGAGTGTGGAGTGTAGTGCAGTGTCGGTAAACGGTAATATCGATAGGCGTCCTCCTCCTTGTCCTTGGCAAATCTCTTCCGCGCTCATTATATGCTATCGCCGCTCGCTAAATCAAGGTGCTGGCCAAAAAAAGGACCTAAGTACTGACCGTGTATCGGAAGTGGCCGTTCCTTTTCCACCCCCGCTCCCGCAGACGTGAGAGGGGGTGAAGGCCAGCGCGGCATGGCATGACAATACGGGACACACTTTGCTGTGGCAGCCCCTGTCGCTAGCCGGTGTATACCACCCGGTAGACGTTGCCGTTCTGGTCGTCCGAGATGAAGATCTCGCCCGCGGGGCCCACGGTGACGCCGGCGGGGCGGCCCCAGGCGTCGCCGCAGCTCTGGGCCGCGCTGTCGCGGAAGCCGGTCACGAAGGGCTCGCCGCGCACAGGCGCGCCGCCCTCGACCACGATGCGCTGCACGCGGCAGTCGCGCGGCACCCCCGAGTTCCACGAGCCGTGGTAGGCGACGAAGAGGCTGCCCGCGTAGCCCGCCGGCAGGCCCGCGCCCGTGTGCCGGGCGACGCCCAGGGGCGCCGAGTGGGCCAGGTCGGTGAGGCGGGCCGGTGTCACCACGTCGCAGCTTGGAACGCGGGCGTCGAGAGCCACCCGCGTATCGCGGACCTCCTTCGCCCCGGCCGGCACGGCGCCAAGGTTGGGCGTGTAGCAGTAGGGCCAGCCGTGGTGCGCGCCCTTCCCGACCTCGATCACGACCTCCTCGGGCGGCGTGTCGTCGCCCAGACCGTCGCTGCCGTTGTGGGTCGCCCAGAGGCGCCCGTCGGGCGTGAAGAGGAAGTCGACGCTGTTGCGCAGGCCCTCGGCCCACACGGCCCTGCGCGCCTGGTCGGGGTCGCTCGCGAAGGGGTTGTCGGTAGGCAGGCTGCCGTCCTCGTTGTAGCGCAGGATGGCGGCGCGGCGCCGATCCTGCTCGACGCAGACGTTGCACGACGAGCCGACGGCCACGTAGAGCTTGCCGTCGGGGCCGAAGTGGATGGTGCGCGTGCTGTGGCCGCCGTTGCTGGGCAGGCCGCTCACAACCGCGGTCTGCTCGCCCGCGTCGGCGCGGTCGCCGTCGCCGTTGCTGTCGCGCAGGCGCATCACCCGGTCGTTCAGCGCCGCGTAGAGGTCATCGCCGCGCCAGGCGAGGCTGTGGACGCCCTCGAGGCCCGTCGCCACGCTCTCGGCCGCCTCGGCCAGGCCGTCGCCGTTACGGTCGGGCAGGCGCACCACCCGGTCGGCGCCCCGCTCGGCCACATAGAGCTGGCCGTCGGGGCCGATCGCCATCAGGCGTGGCCCGCTCAGGCCGGCGGCGAAGAGGCGCACGGCAAAGCCCGCCGGCACGCTCAGGCGGGCGCTGGCGGCGTCGGGCGGCGGCACCGGCAGCGGCGCGGGCGCGGCGTTGCCCTGGGTGACGACGAAGGGGAGGTAGAGGGTCGTGGTGGTCTGGGAGGCGAGGTGTGCGACAGGGAGCAGGGCGAGGAGGGTGATGGCGGCGAGGGCGACGGCGTGTCGTCTCCTCATAGCCAGTCCTTTCGTAGGGCGTGATAGCCCTCACCCCCGGGCTCTCTTCCGTGGCCTGCGGCCACAGGCGAGAGGCGATAACGCTGCGCGTCGGCGCGAAGCGCCATCATGGCCAGGTTCCCCCCTCGCCTGCGTAGCGGGAGAGGGGGGTGAGGGCAAGTAACTCCTACCTGCCGAGGCGGCTCTTCAGCTCCTCGGTGAGCAGGGGCAGGACCTCATTGACATCGCCGACGAGGCTGAAGGTGGCGACGCGGAAGATCGGGGCCTCGGGGTCCTTGTTGATCGCCACGATATTGCGGCTGGTGCGCATACCGGCGAG
>JAAXUL010000362.1 GCA_013336035.1 Chloroflexales bacterium | reverse complement strand
ACGGCCTGCGCAGCTTTGAGGATGCGCAGCTCGTCGATCATCTCCGGGCGACCGGTCTGCATCTGGAGCTGTGCCCGAGCTGCAATGTGCAGATCGATGTGGTGCCGACCTACGCCGATCACCCGGTGGACCGGCTCTACCGGCAGGGGGTGTCCGTCGGCATCAGCACCGACACGCGCACGATCACCAGTGTGACCCTGCTACGCGAGTATGAGCGGCTGGCGCGCACCTTCGGCTGGGGCCGCGAGGAGTTGCTCACGGTCAACCTGAACGCGGCCCGCGCGGCCTTCGTCGCCCCGGACGTGCGGCGCGACCTCAAGGAGCGGCTGCGCGAGGGGTACCGCCCGGCCTGAGCCAGCTGCGGGAAGTTCGGCAGATCCGCAGCGAGGCTGCCGGGTCACTGGGGCGTGCCGACCAGGGGACATCGCTGCGGCGCCACCGCCGCCAGTTCAGCGAGTCATATGACTAGGCCTCAGCCGCCGCTCGCCGCGAGCCTGTCTGTCGCAGGCATCTTGTGGCTAGTGGCGGCTGAGGCGTTTAAACGCGCATTCCCAAGCCCTAAACTTGTAACCGGGTATCTGAGAGGTGTAGCCAGTGATGCTCATGGCCCGCAGATGCCCCTTCCGTTATTGGTCAGCGCCTTCGCTCCGTGCGCAGACCTCAACCGCGCTGATCGCGTGGCGCATCCAACGGCTCGTCGCGCTCGCCAGTTCCGACGAGCGGGACTTCTCTGCTCAGTAGGCCGATCAGGCAGCCGCGCCGGCGCTCCTCGGGCTGAGCGAGATCAGCGTGCGAGTCGCGCGCAGCGGCTGGCGCGTGAGCCAGACGAAGGCCAGGGCCGGCAGCACGAAGCAGCCGAGCTGCGCCACGATGGCGGCCAGGCCGACGGCGACCGCTGCGCACCACCCATACCTCGTCGCGCTGGTCTCACGCCGGTGCCGACGCCTCGTCGCCGTCTGGGGGGGCGGTGGCCTGTCCCGCCTGCGGCTGGCGGTGTGCCGCAATCCTCGCCATCAGTGTCCGGAGGTGGACGGGCTTGGTGAGATAGTCATCGGCGCCCGCGGCCAGGCAGCGCTCGCGGTCGCCCCGCATCGCCAGGGCGGTCAGGGCGATGATCGGCGTCGTGTGCAGTCCGCTGGCCCGAATGCGCCGGATCGCCTCCAGCCCGTCCAGCACGGGCATCTGGATGTCCATCACGATGAGCGCCGGGTGCTGATCCACGGCCAGGGCCACGGCCTCCATCCCGTTCCGCGCCACGACCACCGCATAGCCGGCGGCGGCGAGCGCGTCGTGTAGGATCTGGAGGTTCGCCTCGTGATCCTCGGCCAGCAGGATCACTGGACGGGCCCCAGGCTCAGCTGGCCCGCCCACACCGAGCGGCAGCTCTGCGCCGTCCGCGGGGGGCGCGGGCATGCTGCCTGCGTGCTCGGGCCAGGTCCAGGGCAGCGTCACGCTGAAGCGGCTCCCCGCTCCCAGCGTGCTCTCGAGCGCCACGCTGCCGCCGTGGCGCTCGGCTAAGCGCAGCACCAGCGCCAACCCCAGCCCGGTCCCTGTGTACTCCCGGTTCAACGCGCTGTCCAGCTGCACGAAGGGCTGGAACAGGCGCCCCTGGTCTTCGGGCGCGATGCCGATGCCCGTATCCCAGACCGTGAAGGTGGCCGTCTGCCGCTCCGGGTCGCCCTCAACCTCCAGGCCGACCTCCCCCCCTTCCGGGGTGAACTTCACCGCATTGGTGAGCAGATTGACCAGGATCTGCTTCAGCCGCAACGCATCGGCCTGGATGCTCGTCACCTGCGGGTCGAGGGTGGTGGTGAGCGTGATCCGCTTGCGCGTGGCGCGCTCGACCACCAGCTGCCGACTCTGCTGACAGAGCAGATCGACATCCACGGGAGCGAGCTGGAGCTCGATCTTGCCGGCCTCGATCTTGGCGAGGTCCAGGATATCGTTGATCAGGGTCAGCAGATGCTGGCCGCTCGCCGCGATACTGTGGATGGCCGTGCCTTGCGGCTCGGTGAGCGGCCCGTAGATCTGCTCGCGCAGCAGCTCAGTCCGCCCAAGGATGGTGGTCAGCGGCGTGCGCAGCTCGTGGCTCATATTGGCCAGGAACTCATCTTTGGCCTTTACGGCAGCCACCAGTGCGGCGTTGGCGCGGCTGAGCTCGGCCGTGCGCTCCACGACCCGCTGCGCCAGGGAGGCACGCTCAGTCTGGAGCGCCACCTCGGCCGCCTTGCGCTCGCTAATGTCCCGGATGACGCCGAGGACGCCAGCGGCCCCGTCGCGCGCGAAGGGCACACCGTTCAGCTCGCCGCTGAAGGTCGACCCGTCCGCGCGGCGCATCCGCAGCTCCCGGTTCCGGATGATTGTCGCACCGTCCAGGGTCGCCTGGAAGGCCGCGAGCGTGCTGGAGATCGCATCCGCCGCGAGGAGCGCCGCGAATGGTTGGCCGATGAGCGCTGCGGGTATCGTGCCGAAGATGGTGTGCGCCGCTGGCGAGATGTAGGTGAGCCTCCCCGCCGGGTCAGCCAGGAAGACGACGTCGCGGAGCTGCTCGGTGATCGCGCGGAACCTGGCCTCGCTTTCGCGCAGGGCCTGGTCCGCCTGCTTGCGTGCGGTGATCTCCTGGCTGGTGCCGAACCCCAGCATAGACCGTCGCGCGTTGCCCTCACCCGCAAAGTACACCCGGGCCTGGATCGCGAGCCAGTGGTGCGAGCCGTCGGGGTGGAGCACCCGATATTCGGTGCGGTAGCTGCCGTCGCTGGCCGGGTCGATGGTCGCCGCAATCTCCTGCTCGAGCCGCGCCGTGTCATCCGGGTGGATGCGGGCCAGGACCTCAGCCAGCGTGGCCGTGTCGTGGTCGAACCCATAGTGGGCGCGGCCACGCGCATCAAAAAGGATGCGGCCCGTGGCGATATCGTGGCGCCAGGTGCCAATGTCGCCCGCCTCGTTGGCGAGGCGGAGCTGGGTTTCGCGCTCGCGCAGGGCCGCCTCCGCCTGCCGCCGCTCAGTGATATCGACGGCCATCCCAATCACGCCAATCACCGCCCCATCAGCCGCGCGGTAGGGCGTATAGAAGATGTCGAAGACCACCCCACCGACATCAATCGTATCCTCGACATGTTCCCCGGCCAGGGCCGTCTGGAGGCCGTACAGGATCGCCGGGTAGTCCTGGTAGAGCGTGAAGGCTGATTGGCCGACCACCTGCCCGGGCTTCAGCCCCAGGGCGGCAAGCATCTTGCCCTCGGAGAGCAGGAAGGTGCCATCACGGTCGATCATGAAGATGATCGGCTGGGCGTGGATCACCACGGTGCGGAAGCGCGCCTCGCTCAGGCGCAGCGCCTCCTCGGTGTGCTTCTGCGCGGTGATGTCGCGGGCGATGCCCACCACGGCAGCGACGGTTGCAGCGGGGGTCTTCAGCGGGACCAGCGTGGTGCTCATCCAGCGCTCGCCGTGCGCCGTGGGTATGACAAACTCGCCCGTGTGGAGCGTGCCGGTCGCAAACACCTGCTGGATATGCTGCCGCTGCTGCTCGGCAATGGTGGGCGGCAAGAACTCCGCATACGGCCGCCCAATGATCACGTCAGGCGTCAGATCGAGAAAGCGGGCGCCCGCCGGATTGACATGCTGGACCGTTTCGTCGGGGTGGAGCAGAAAGATGGCGTCCTCGGCGGCCTCGACCATAGTGCGATAGGGCTCTTCGCTGGCCCGCTGCCGGGCGTCCGCCGGCGGCTGCGTGGTCGGTGCGGACAGCATATGCAGCACACACCCATCCGCCAGCCGGCGGGTGGTGATAGCTACGCTCAGCTCATGCCCGTCCTGGTGGCGCATCAGGCCCAGGTGGTGGCGTACCGAACCGGGTGGCAGGTCGGTCAGGTGGAGCGGATCAGGCGCCCCGGCGTCGCCCCGCAGCAGATTCTGCCAGCTGCGCTCAAGTAGCTCACCCCGCTCATAGCCCAGCAGTGCGCAGGCGGCCGGGTTGACCAGGCGGACACGCCCCGCGGGTGTGGTGACCAGGATGCCCTGCGGCGCCTGCTCGACGATCTGGCGCAGCAGATCCGCATCGGAAGATAGGTCATCAGGCGCCGCTGCGGCGCCGGGTATGCCGGAGCCCATAGCTGCCACTCCCTCGTACGCGTGTCCGCAACGGCCAGCCGCTGTACGCAGGCCGTGACGTGCGCTCGCGCGCCCTCTCCATCGTGGAACCTAACACCACCAACGGCACTGACGCCGCATGACCAGCATAGAACCTTCTGTCGCCCGGTGCGTGATGAGATCATAACTGAGCGGGATGATCGGCGCATTGGATCGGCCTCGCGGCCGAGGAGCTGCCGAAGCCGTTTCAGCCCTTCGTGCAGCTCGACAGCCGGCAGAGCCGCCAGTACCACCGCCTGGGCCTGGGCCTGGTTTTGTCGCCGTCGAATGTGCGCCGGGGCAGGGCCGCCGCTTCAGGATGCACCCGTCGCGCTGCGCGCGCAGCAAGTGGGACAACCGTCGGCGGGAAGGAGCCTGGTGGCCCGTGCTGGGGCAACGCCGTCATCCGAGGGCCCCAGCGCGAAAACGCGCAGCGATCTTTGTGAGGAACATCCCTAGCCTGGTACGGGAACCTGCTACACTCATGGCACGATCGCCCCATGTTCAGGCAGATGAGGACGGTGGTATGACACACACCTCGCAACGTCGCGACGATGACTCCGCATCGCCCGCGGACTCGCGCCGTGTCGCAGAACTACAGATCGCTCAGGCCCACCTGGCCGGGATGCTGGCCCTGACGCTGCACGCCGTGATCGGCACCGACCCGCAGCAGCGCATCGCCCTGGTCAACCCCGGGGCCGAGGAGCTCTTCGGCTACCCCCGCCAGGAGCTGCTCGGCCAGCCGCTAGCCGTGCTGCTGCCCCGGCTTGCCGCTGACGCTGGGCTTGCGGAGGCGCCGGTGAGTGGACCCCAATTGACCACTGGCGTGCGCAAGGGCGGCGCGACCTTCGCCATCACGGCGGAGATCGCCTGGGTCGCGATCGCTGATGGGGCCGTGTGTATCATCCAGATCCGCGATCTGCACCCATTGGACCCGCCGCAGGTCGAGCAGGCGCTCCGGGAAAGCGAACAGACCCTGGCCAGCGTGCTCGAGAGCATCGACGGCCGGATCTGGTCCGTGGATCGCACCGGTCGCCTGATTGCCGGCAACGCCATCTTCCACCGCGATATCATTGCTATCATCGGGCAGGATGTGCGTCCCGGCGAGCGCCTGTGGGAGCTTCCGCTGCCCCAGGCGTGGCAGGAGACCTGGCGGGCGGGGTATGACCGGGCGCTCGCCGGCGAGGCCTTCAGCCTCGAGCGGCAGAGCGCGGGGATCACGATGGAGTACCGCTTCACGCCGATCCGGACGCGGGAGGGCATGGTCAGCGGGGTGACCGTGTTTGGCCGGGATACCACCACGCGCCGCAGCACCGAGGCGGCGTTGCAGGAGACCGAGCGTAAGCTGGGCACCCTGTTCGAGATTCTGCCGGTCGGCATCTCCATCCTTGATGCCGAGCGCACCCTGGTCTATGCGAACCCGGCCCTGGATCAGATCCTGCACATGGACCGGTCCGGCCTGTCCAACCAGGCGTATCAGCAGCGCCAGTACCTCCGCCCCGATGGCACCTCGCGGACGGCCGAGGAGTTTGCCAGTGTGCGGGCATTTCGCGAGCACCGGCCCATCACTGACGTGGAGACCGGCATCGTCACCGAGACAGGCGAGGTCATCTGGACAAGCGTAAGCGCGGCGCCGGTGGACTTCCCCGATTGGCGGGTGGTGGTGGTGACCACCGACATCACCGCGCGCAAGCGCGCCGAGGCGCAGCGGGCCTACAAGGGCGAGCTCCTGGCCAACGTCCACGATGCGATTGTCGGCACCGATGCCACCCTCCACGTCAGCTACTGGAACCACGCGGCGGAGGCCCTCTTTGGCTGGGCCGCCCAGGAGGCGCTCGGGCAGGAAACCGCGGCGCTCTTCCAGACGGAGATCCCGCATGCCTCACGCGAAGCCGCCGTGACCCAGCTCATGCAGGCGGGCCACTATGATGGTAAGGCGATCTATCGGCGCAAGGATGGGAGCACGATCCACGCCCACGTAAAGTCGGTGGTGTTGCGCGATGCGCAGGGAGCATTCACCGGCCTCGTCACCTCGATCGAGGACATCACGGCGCGCACGCAGGCCGAAGTAGCGCTGCAGCGGAGCATGGCGCGGCTGCGCGTGCTGTCCGAGGCCTCGCGCGCCTTTGTCGAGGCGGGCGTGGAGTATCAGGCGGTGATCGACCGGGTTGCCCAGGCGACCGCCACCGGGCTGAACGCGGAGTGTATGCTCTACCTGCGCTCCGCGGATGGCGCGTGGCTGCAGCTTGCCGCGGTATACGACCTCGATCCTGAGAAGGTTGCGCTGACCCGCCTGACGGTCAGTACCGATGCGCTGCATGTGGACGAGCCCTCGTTCGCCACCCGGATCTTTCAAACGAGCCAGCCAATCTTTTTGCCGGTCGTCGATCCGGAGCAGATGCGTGCCCTATCGAAACCAGCGTACCGGTCGTCGCTCGATCGCCTGCACGTCCGCAGTATCATTGGCGTGCCGGTGCGCACGCAAGGGCGGACGATCGGCGTCCTGGTCTTGTTCCGGCATCAGCCCGCGCAGCCGCCATTCGACCAGGACGATCTGACCCTGGCGCAGGAGCTTGCCGACCGGGCCGCGCTGGCGATCGGGAACGCCCGGCTGCTGGCGCAGGTCCAGCACGAGCTGACTGAGCGCACCCACGCCGAGCAGGCCCTGGCGGCCGAGCGGGAGCTGCTGGCCCGCCGCGTGGCCGAGCGCACCGCCGATCTGAGCCTGGCCAACGCCGAGCTGGCCCGCGCCGCCCGGCTCAAGGATGAGTTTCTCGCCAGTATGAGCCACGAGCTGCGCACCCCGCTCACCGGCATCCTCGGCCGCGCCGAGGCGCTCCAGGAGGCGATCTACGGCCCCGTCACGGCCGAGCAAGTGGCCGCGCTGCACAGCATTGGCGAGAGCGGCCAGCACCTGCTCGAACTGATCAACGATATCCTCGACCTCTCCAAAATCGAGTCGGGCCGGCTGAGCCTGGAGTACGCCACCCTGGAGGTCGATCTCTTGGGCACGATGAGCATCCGTATGGTCGCCCAGATCGCCCAGGTCAAACGCATCGCGCTCACCTCCCGCTTCGACGGTCTGGTGCAGCGGCTGGTCGCCGACGAGCGGCGGCTGAAGCAGATCCTGGTCAACCTGCTCTCCAACGCGGTGAAGTTCACCCCCGAGGGCGGCCAGGTTGGCCTGGAGGTGCAGGGCAACCCGGAGCAGCAGACGGTGACCTTTACCGTCTGGGATACGGGCATCGGAATTGTGGCGGAGGACCTGCCCAAGCTGTTCCAGCCCTTCGTCCAGCTCGATAGCAGCCTGAACCGCCAGTACACCGGCACCGGCCTGGGCCTCGCGCTGGTAGGGCGGCTCGCGCAAGCCCACGGCGGGAGTGTGGCGGTGGAGAGCACGCTGGGCCAGGGCAGCCGCTTCAGCGTGACCCTGCCCTGGAGCCCGACCGTTCCCCCGACCACGCCGGTGTCGGCCACGGCCGCCATCGACACGGTGCGCCCCGC
>JAAXUL010000361.1 GCA_013336035.1 Chloroflexales bacterium | reverse complement strand
ATGCCTATTGGTGCTTTCATCGTCAGCAGCAACATCAGCGCCTCTATGGCACCACTACCGCAGCCTTACCTGAAGAAATGCTGCTGCGGCAAGCCGCATGAGCCATCCACACGTTATGGTCACACCCCCGGCTACCGGGCGGTGAGAGCGGTCTCAGCGGCACATCAGGGCGGTAAAGGGCTGATTACACATGCGCTCTAGGCAGTATAATTGCTGCTAGGAGAACAATAATGAAGCGCCAAGCACTAGCCCTAATACTCTTGCCGCTGTTGGCCGCTACGCTGGGGGCGTGCAGCCCCGGACAGTCCGCGCGCACCGTGGCCCCTGAGCCCACTGTAGGGACTATCGCAACGCCTACGGCGCAGCGGCCGCTCGATGCAGGAAAGACTCTGCTGCGGGTGGGCACCGGCGATTTAGGCGATGGCCTGGCCCCGCACCACGAGATCATCGCCCGCTTCGAGGCCGCCAACCCCGATATCCAGATTCAGCTCGAGCCTGTGGGCAGCGGCGACTACTACCAGCTGATCTTCGATCAGATCGCCACCGGCAACCCGCCCGATATCCTGCAGATCGGCGACGATGCCGTGCCGTCCTTCGTCGACCGCAAAGCCCTGGTGTCGCTGGACGACTACATTGTCGGCGCCGAGTACCCGCTCGACACCAAGATCTACCTGCCGGGTGTGCTTGAGCCGGGCCGCTGGGCTGGCAGCCAGTACCTGCTGCCGAAGGACTTTACGCCACTGGCCGTCTACTACAATAAGAAGCTTTTCGACCAGTACGGCGTGCCGTACCCCCAGCCGGGATGGAGCTGGGACGACTTCTTGCGCACCGCCCAGGCGCTGACGAAGGACACCGACGGCGACGGGACGACCGACCTCTGGGGCGTGCAGCTTACGGGCAACTGGACGACCGGCTTCGAGTACTGGGTCGCCGCCGCCGGTGGCCAGCTGGTCAGCGCCGATGGGGCTGGCTTCCTCGGCTATATGGACTCACCCCAGTCGGTCGAGGCGCTCCAGTTCTACCACGACCTGTACCACACCTATAAGGTCGCGCCCATCCCCGCCAACCTGAGCCCCTTCGCCGAGGGCAACGACCAGTTCGAGCGCGGCCTGGCCGCGATGCGGGTGTTTGGGCGCTGGCCTCAGGCGAACCTGCGCAAGAACCCGGCCATTGAGCTGGGCGTGGCTGGGATGCCGGGCAAGGTGCGCCAGGCCAACATCCTGCTCTGGGGCGGCTTCGGCATCTCATCGCTTAGCCAGCACCGCGAGGCGGCCTGGCGCTTCCTGCGCTTCTACGTTGGCAAAGAGGGCGCCGAGGTCTGGAAGGACTGGGGCCTGCCGACGGTGCGCTCGGTGGCCGAGGCCGCGGGGCTGGACAAGGACCCGATCGAGGGCGTGTGGCTGGGCGAGCTCGAGCATCTGGTGCCGCGGGCCTACACCTCGGTGCCCACCTGGGGCCAGTCCGGCGCCCCGGCCCTGACCAAGCTGCTCGAGAAGGTGATCACTCAGCCCGAGGCCGATATCACCGCGGCCCTCTACGACGCGGCGATCGAGGCCCAGGGCTCCCTCGTGCAGCAGCAGTAGGCCGCTGGCTGGACGGTGTACTAGTCCTCGGCGTCGCTCGACGCTGTCAGCCAGAGGATGCCATAGCCGAGCAGCCCCGCGGCGGTCGACGCGACCAGGATCCCGAGCTTCGCGGCCTCGAGCAAGGCGGCATCGGAAAAGGCTAGGGTGGCGATAAAGAGCGACATGGTGAAGCCCATGCCGCCAGGCACCCCACACCCCCGATCTGGCGCCAGCTGACCCCTTGCGGCAGGTGCGCGATGCCTAGGCGCACCGCGATCCAGGTGGTGCCGATCAGCCCGATCGGCTTGCCCAGCACGAGACCCACCACCACGCCTAGCGCGACGGGCCGCGCTTCGCCGATCAGCCCTTGCGCGGACAGCGCGACCCCGGCGTTGGCCAGGGCGAAGATCGGCATGACGCCAAAGGCCACCCACGGCTGGAGCAGGTGCTCGAGCTTCTGGAGCGGCGCCTGCACCGCCTCGCAGGCGCGCTCGAGCGCCAGGACCGCGCCCTCCTGATGCTCATCGGTGAGCATCATGCTCTGGCCAGGCGGGCAGCTCTCGCGGAACTTCTCGAGCAGGCCCCTGGCCCGCTCGAGAAACGCCTCGGGGTCGATGCGGTTGCGCGCCGGGACGGTGAGCGCGACCAGCACCCCCGCAATGGTGGCGTGCACGCCCGACTTCAGGAAGGCGAGCCAGACGATTAGCCCCAGAATGGTGTAGAACGAGATCGTCCGGACGCCCAGGAGGTTGACCACTCCGAGCAGCGCGAGCGCGCCGAGGCCGAGGCTGAGGGCCATAAGGTCGAGGCCGCTCGAGTAAAAGAGGGCGATGATCAGCACGGCGAGCAGGTCGTCGATCACGGCCACCGCGGTCAGGAAGACCTTCAGCGTCCAGGGGACGCGGCTGCCAAGGAGGGCGAGCACGCCGAGGGCGAAGGCGATGTCGGTGGCCATCGGCACGCCCCAGCCGGCCGCGCCTGGCCCGCCACGATTGAGCGCGGCGTAGAGGACGGCGGGTATGAGCGCACCGCCGGTCGCGGCCAGGATCGGCAGTAGGGCCTGGCGGAGGCTGGCAAGTTCGCCGACAAGGGCCTCACGCTTGAGCTCGAGCCCGACCAGGAAGAAGAACAGCGCCATCAGGCCGTCATTGATCCAGTGCAGCAGGCTCTCGTGCAGCGCAAATGGGCCGACTGTCAGGCCGATCTCGGTGTGCAGGACGGCGTTGTACGTGGCGGCGAGGGGCGAGTTGGCCAGCACCAGCGCTATCAGGGTCACGGCGATCAGGATGAGGCCGCTCGATGTTTCGCTCTGGATGAAGCGCTGCATCGGCGAGAGCACGCGGGCCAGCGGAGTTTCACGCCAGTGGCGGGCCGGCGTCACGGGCAGTCGTGCCATATAAGAGAGCTCCTTTCCTCAGCCATAGCGACGCCACGCCTGCCTGGCCCCACTCGCGCAACAGCGGTGGTCGATCATGCCGCCGCTGAGCGGTCCAAAAAAAGGGCAGCCCCCATTGGGTGACAGCCTCCTCCATTTCTCGGCATTATCGCGCCGAGGCGCTATGCAGTTGGGCGTGCCTACTACCGTAGGTTACCCCAGCTAGTATAGCAGATCCGCCCTCTTACAATCTCGACATTACCTGGAAAAACCCTGTGCATAATATGGGGACTATGCTATACTGGATACAGATAATGATCGCCGCGGAGGGGCGGTACGCCTGGCCGAATGCTACGGCCCCACCACTCCCAGTGGTGGGGCTCAGTCATGGGGAGAAAGTAGCCATGCCCACAGAGTTCTTCTGCACACGTCTCGAGGTGCTGCATGGCCGGCTCAACTCGCTGGCCCCAAGTGTCGAGCGAGCCCGCCAGTCCGTGCAGCGCCTCGAGACCGAGCAGGTGCCCGCTGGAGCCGCATCGGGCGCCCGCGCCGCCCAACTCTCGGCCGCACGTGCCATGGCCACAACCCTCGAGGGGCGCGCGCGCCAGGTGCGTATCGCGATCGCTGCTCTCCAGGCCGAGTTCGTCGAGGCTTAGCCGGCGCCAGATAAAGTGTGGGCCATCGTAGGGAGGGCATCGCTCTCCCTTTGCCCGTTTCCGGTTATACTAACAAACATACAATTGTCGCCTATGCCAAATAGCACGGCGATGGCGTTTATTCAGCGTCAGTGAAATGTCTCTGCGGTCACGCTTCCATGACGACCAACGACGACCCCGCTCAAGGCACCGCTCGCCCGGGCAGCCCGACGTCCTACACCCCCGCTGAGGTGATGAGCATCGGTGCGCCGCTCATCGGTCGTGATCGCGAGCTGCAGCTTCTCCTCCGCAACCTCTACGAGGTCATCGAGCACGGCGAGTCCCGGCTCGTCACCGTGGTGGGCGCCGCCGGGATCGGCAAGTCGCGCCTGGCCCACGAGCTGCGCCAGGTTGTCGCTCGCCTGCCCGATACGGTCGCTGTGTTCAGCCTACAGGCTGACCGCCAGAGCACCGCCCAGCCCTATAGCCTGATACACCTCCTGGTTGGCGCCCTCTTCCATATTAGCGAGGGCGCCGCCCTGGGCGAGGTGCGGGCCCGGCTCGAAGGGGGGGTCGCCAGCCTGCTCGGCCACGGCAGCCTCGAGAAGGCCCATGTCATCGGCCACCTCGCCGGCTATGACTTTGCCGACAGTCCCTATCTGCGCAGCCTCCTCACCGAGCCGCGCCAGGTACGCGACCGGGCTCTTCTGTATGCCACCCAGTGTCTTGCCGCCCTCACCGCCCAGACGCCCGTCGTCCTGTTCATCGACGACTTCCACTATGCCGACAACAGCTCGCTTGAGGCCATCGCCGAGGTATTCGCCGAGGGGCGCGGCGTGGGCGCCCTGGTCGTCTGTCTGGCCCAGCAGCGCCTCTACGAGCGCCGGCCCAGCTGGGGCGGCACCCGGGTCGACCTGGGGCCCCTCGATGAGCACGCCGGGCGGCGCCTGGTGGGCGAGATCCTGCGCAAGGCCGGTAAGCTCCCCTCTGACCTGCGCGCGATGATCGTCAGCCGCGCCGAGGGCAACCCTTTCTATATCGAAGAGCTGATCAAAATGCTCATCGCCGATAGGGTTATCGTCCCCGGCCCCTCGGCCTGGCAGATCCGCCCTGGGCGCCTCGCGCGGCTGCGCATCCCCAGCACTCTCGCCGATCTGCTTCGCAGCCGCATCCAGGCCCTGAGCCCCGGCGAGCGCGACTTTCTGGTGCGGGCCGCCGTGGTTGGGCGCTTCTTCTGGGCCGACGCGACGCTGCAGCTCACCGACGCCTGCCTCGAGTATGGTGCCGTCGAGCACATGGCCGCGCTCGACACCATCCTGACCGGCCTCGAGCGGAAGGACTGCATCACGCGCCTCGTCGAGTCGCGCTTTCCCGGCCAGCACGAGTACGCCTTTCGCTACGAGCTGCTGCACGAGGTGGCCTACGGGCAGGTCCCGCCCGATATGCGGCAGGTCTACCATCGGCGCGTGGCCGGGTGGCTGATCGAGCACTGCGCCGGGCGCGCCGCCTACGCTGGCCTGATCGCCGACCATTTTGCGCGCGGCGCCCACCCGCGAATGGCCGCCCACTGGTATGTGCTGGCCGGCAACCACGCCCGCGAGACCTACGCCGTCGAGGCCTCGCTCGCCCACTTCCGCGCCGCCCTGGCGCTCCTCCCCGACGACGCCGAGGCGATCCCCGACCGGATCGCCTGCTACGAGGGCCTCGCCGAGACCCAGGCGGCGAACGCGCGCCTCGGTGACGCCATCGCCAGCTACACCCAGATGGCCGAGCTCGCCGAGCAGGCGGGGGATCCGGCGGCGGCGGCCCGGGCCTGGAACGGCCTGGCCTATGTGCAAGACTTCAATCTTGACTACGAGGCCGCCGCGACCAGCGCCTGCTGCGCGGTCGAGCTGGCCGAGTCTGCCGGCGATGCGCGCCAGCTGGCCCTGGCGCTCAATCACGTCGCCTGGGCCGAGCTGCGCAACGACCAGCCGCGCGCCGCCCTCGAGCTCGGGCGGCGGGCCCTCGAGCTGCTCGCCCGCATCGACGACCCTGACAGCGCCGCCCGCTGCAAGTGCATGATTGGGCTGGCCTACGAGCTGCTCGGCGACTACGATGCGGCCCGGCACAGCCTGCTCGAGGCCCTCCGCCACAACCGCGAGGTGCGCAACCTGCCCCAGATGGCAACCCAGCTCAGCAACCTCGGCTACACCGCCAACACCCAGGGCGACTACGAGGCCGCCCTTACCTTCCTCCAGGAGGGGCTGCAGGTCGCCCACGAGAGCCAGTCCCGGATCAATGAGATCTATATCCTGACCAATCTGGCCCTCACGCTCAACGGCCTGGGCGACTATGCGCTGGCCGAGGCCGAGGCTCGGCGCGGGATCACCCTGTGCCAGGCCAGCCGGATCACGGCCTACGCCGACTTCTACTGCGCGATCTCCGAGGCGTGCCTCTGCCAGGGGCGCGTGACCGAGGCGGTCGAGGCGGCCCAGCAGGCCCTCGACACCGCCCGGACTGCCGAGGGCCCCCGCGAGGTCGCGGCGGCCTGCCGCGCGCTCGGCAACGCCATCAGCGCCATGAGCGACTCGCAGGGCGCCCGCCCCTGCTACGAGGAGAGCGCCCGCATCTTCGCCGAGGCGCGAGCCGTTGGCGAGCAGGCCCGCACCCTCAGGTCCTGGGCCTGTCACGAGCTGATTCGCGGCGACTCGGCCCGCGGCCGGGAGCTCTGGCGGCAGGCCCGCGAGCTCTTCGCGCGCCTCGGCCTCACGCACGAGCTGGCGCGCACCCCCGCCGATCCCGCCTGACGGCGCGGGCGCGCCTCGCTACGCCACCAGCCTGACCGCCCCCGGCAGGGTCTCCACCGCGACGTATGTGGCGTCAGTGGCGACGACCTCGCCGTCGGTGGCGACGGGGAAGGGGACGGACGAGCTGATCTCGATCTGGCGGGCCTGGGCCGTGGTGACCACCGGCAGGCTGACGTGGGTGCCGTCGAGCAGCCTCGGGTAATAGCGGATCACCTGATCGGGGCGCAGGCTCTGGACGGCGCACAGGTCGAGCAGGCCATCGTCGATTTTGCCCGCTGGGGTGAGCATGAAGCCGCCGCCCTGGAAGCGGCCGTTGCCGAGGGTAGCGAAGTAGAGCCGTCGGCGCAGCTCATTGCCGTCGTAGCGCACCGTCATCAGGCCGGGCCGGTAGGTGGCGAGGGCGCGCATCGAGGCGACCATATAGGCGGCCAGGCCGCTCAGCCAGGTTATCTTGCCCACCTCGACGGCCACCTGGGCGTCGATGCCGGCGCCGAGGCCGTTAATGAAGGCCCGCTTGATCTCCTGGGCGCCCGCGGTGACGGTGATCCGGCCGACGTCGACGGGGCGGGTGGCCCCGGCGGCCAGGCGACGGATGGCGCCGTGGAGGTCGCCGGCCTCGAAGCCGTCGAGAGCCTTGATGAAGTCAGAGCCCGTGCCAAGGGGGATGATGCCGAGGGCGGCCTCGCCCACGCCGCGGTCCTTGCTGCCGACAATGCCGTTGAGCACCTCGTTGATCGTGCCGTCGCCGCCGACGGCGGCCACGCAGGTGAAGCCGCGCTCGATCGCCTGAAAGGCCAGCTCGGTGGCGCCGCCGCGTCCGTGGGTGGTGAGGAGGGTGAAGTCGAGGCCCGCGCCGCTCAGGGCGGCCTCGAGCTCGCCGCGGCGCTGCCCGGCAGCGCCCCGCCCCGCCGCCGGGTTGAGGATGACGCAGGTCTTCATCAGATCGTGATGCCCAGGGCGTCAGCCACGGTGAAGATATCCTTGTCGCCGCGGCCCGAGAGGTTGACCAGCAGGATCTGGTCCTTGCGCATAGTCGGAGCGAGCTTGAGGGCCTCGGCCACGGCGTGGGCACTCTCGAGGGCGGGGATGATCCCCTCAAGGCGGGCGCAGGTCTCGAAGGCGTCGAGGGCCTCCTCGTCATCGGCCGAGGTGTAGGTGGCGCGGCCGGTATCGTGAAGCCAGGCGTGCTCGGGGCCGACGCTAGCGTAGTCGAGGCCGGCCGAGACCGAGTGGGTGAGCGCGATCTGGCCCGCCTCGTCCTGGAGCACATAC
>JAAXUL010000360.1 GCA_013336035.1 Chloroflexales bacterium | reverse complement strand
ATGGCGAAGCAGAAGTTCGAGCGGACGAAGCCGCATGTGAACATCGGGACGATCGGCCACGTCGACCACGGCAAGACCACCCTGACCGCCGCGATCACCAAGGTGCTCGCGCTGCGCGGTGCGGCCCAGTTCGTGGCCTACGACCAGATCGATAACGCCCCCGAAGAGCGCGCCCGCGGCATCACTATCGCCATCCGCCACGTGGAGTACCAGACCGACAACCGCCACTACGCCCACGTGGACTGCCCCGGTCACGCCGACTATATCAAGAATATGATCACCGGCGCCGCCCAGATGGACGGGGCCATCCTGGTGGTCTCGGCCCCCGACGGCCCCATGCCCCAGACCCGCGAGCACATCCTGCTCGCCCGCCAGGTCCAGGTGCCGGCCATCGTGGTCTTCCTCAACAAGGTCGACATGATGGACGACCCCGAGCTGCTCGAGCTGGTCGAGCTCGAGCTGCGCGAGCTGCTGAGCAAGCAGGAGTTCCCCGGCGACGAGATCCCGATCGTGCGCGGCAGCGCCCGCGTGGCCCTGGAGAGCAGCTCCAAGGACATCAACGCCCCCGAGTACAAGCCCATCCTGGATCTGATGCAGGCGGTGGATGACTACATCCCGACCCCGCAGCGGGCGATCGACCAGCCCTTCCTGATGCCGGTCGAGGACGTGTTCGGCATCAAGGGCCGCGGCACGGTGGTGACTGGGCGGGTCGAGCGCGGCAAGGTCAAGGTGGGCGACACGATCGAGATCGTGGGCATGGAGGAGGGCATCCCGCGCAAGACGGTAGTGACGGGCGTGGAGATGTTCCAGAAGACGCTGGACGAGGGCCTGGCGGGCGATAATGTGGGCTGCCTGCTGCGCGGGGTGGAGCGGACGGACGTGGAGCGGGGGCAGGTAATGTGTGCGCCGGGCAGCATCAAGCCGCACAAGACGTTCCTGGCCCAGGTCTACGTGCTGAAGAAGGAGGAGGGCGGGCGGCACACGCCGTTCTTCCCGGGCTACCGGCCGCAGTTCTACGTGCGCACGACGGACGTGACCGGCTCGATCAAGCTGCCGGAAGGCATGGAGATGGTGATGCCGGGCGACAACGTGCAGATGGGCGTAGAGCTGATCGTGCCAGTGGCGATCGAGGAGGGCCTGCGCTTTGCCATCCGCGAGGGCGGCCGCACCGTCGGCTCCGGTGTCGTCACCAAGATCCAGGAGTAATCACCCCCCCAGGGGTACGCATCCGGAACCAGGGCCTCGATGGGGAGGGCTCGGCCCTCCCCGAGCCCCTTCCGTGAGGAAGTAAGAATGTCTGTGGCCAAAGACACAAAAGAGCAGCAGGAGAACGCGATCGTGCGCACGATCCGCGAGACGCGGAGCGAGCTGCGTAAGGTCGTCTGGCCGACGCGCGAGGAGACGACCCGCCTGACGATCGTCGTGATCGTGATATCATTGCTTATTGGCCTAATTCTCTTTGTTGGCGATTCGCTCTTCCTGTTCCTCTACACCACCCTGGTGGGTCTAGTCTCGTAAACTGGTTTGGATTGGGTACCGCGGGAGCGTTGAGTGTCTGAGGAAGAGAAAAACAAGGGCGCGACCAAAGAGGCCGATGATCGTCGCTGGTATGTGATCCACACATACTCCGGCTACGAGAACAAGGTCAAGCAGAATCTGGAGCATCGCATCGACTCGATGGAGATGCACGACCAGATCTTCCGCGTGATCGTGCCCACTGAAGAAGAGATCGAGATCAAGAATGGTCAACGCCGGACGGTAAACAAGAAGATCTACCCTGGCTATGTGCTGGTCCAGATGCGCCTGACTGATGACTCGTGGTACGTGGTGCGTAACACACCCGGCGTGACGAGCTTCGTCGGTCACGGTAATAAGCCCACCCCCCTCGAGGATGACGAAGTCAAGACGATCCTCAAGCAGATGGAGGGTGAGGCGCCGAAGGTGCGCGTCAGCTATCAGAAGGGCCAGGCGGTCAAGATTATCGACGGCCCCTTCACCGACTTTGAGGGTGTCGTCGACGCGATCGACCACGAGCGCGGCCGCGTCCGCGTGCTGGTGTCGTTCTTCGGGCGCGAGGCCCCCGTCGAGCTCGACTTCCTTCAGGTGACGCGTCTGGTTGACTAAAGACGCCGCCTGACCTATACTCAGCCAGTCTTTCAGGGGGCCGCCCGTCGGCCCCCGCACGATGTCTGGATACCTCGCCCGGCCACAATCCCATCGGCCCGGGGGAGGGAGGAAGCCCCAGGCTTCCACTCAGAGGAGAACAACCGTGGCAAAAAAACTCGTCGCAGTCGTGAAGCTGCAGCTGCCCGCCGGCAAGGCGACGCCGGCCCCGCCCGTAGGCCCCGCCCTCGGCCAGTACGGCATCAACATCATGGGCTTCGTGAAGGAGTATAACGAGAAGTCGGCCTCCCAGGCCGGCAGCATCGTCCCGGTCGAGATAACAATCTATAGCGACCGCTCCTTCGTCGCGAAGCTGCTCACGCCGCCCGCCGCCGACCTGCTGCGCAAGGCGGCCGGGGCCGCGAAAGGCTCGGGCACGCCCAACCGCACCAGCGTCGGCCAGATCACCCGCGCCCAGCTGCGCCAGATCGCCCAGACGAAGATGCTGGACGTCAATGCCCTCGATATCGAGGGCGCCGAGAAGATCATCGCCGGCACGGCCCGCAGCATGGGTATCAAGATTGTTGACTAGCACCTGCCTGGGCGCGATACGCCGCACCCTAATCTGTGGGAGAGCACCCGCTCGCTATCACCACCAGGAGAACTGATATGGCTAAGCACGGCAAGAAATACCTCGAGGCACTGGCCAAAGTCGATCGCACCCAGCTCTACACGCCCGAGGAGGCGATCACGCTGGTGAAAGACTCCAGCTACGTCAAGTTCGACGCCACCGTCGAGGTCCATCTGCGCCTGGGCATCGACCCGCGCCACGCCGACCAGAATATCCGCACCACCGTCGCCCTGCCCCACGGCACCGGCCGGATGGTGCGCGTGCTGGTCTTCTGCCAGGGCGACGCGATCCAGGCCGCCCTTGATGCCGGGGCCAGCTTCGCCGGCAGCGATGAGCTGATCGCCCGCATCGACAAGGAGAACTTCTTCGACTTCGATGTCGCCATCGCCAGCCCTGATATGATGGGTAAGGTCGGCCGCATTGGCCGCAAGCTCGGCCCCCGCGGCCTTATGCCCAACCCCAAGAGCGGCACGATCGTCCCCGTCGAGGAGCTGCCCCGCACTATCCGCGAGGTGAAGGGCGGCCGCGTCGAGTTCCGCAACGATAAGACCGGCATCCTCCACGTCGCCATCGGCAAGCTCAGCTTTACGCCCGAGCAGATCCACGAGAACTTTGTCGCCCTTATGGACGCCGTCAAGGCAGCTAAGCCCAGCGGCGCCAAGGGCACCTATATCCGCAGCGTGACAATGACCAGCACCATGGGCCCCGGCGTGCCGGTCAACCCGTCCCTCGCCCAGACTGCCGCCATCGGCTAGAGTCTGTGCTATAATCGGCCGGGTCGTGGGCTCGGGCCTGCGACCCACTGAGGGGCGCGCGTGTGCTGCGCCCCAACATGCGCCACCACGGCGCCAATCCCTACCCTAGACAGCTCGGTGGGCTCCGCCCTTAATGGCCGTCAGGCCGCCAGCCGAGGTAGACCCGAGATGTCGATACGCGCAGGCTCGCCCTGCCCTGTCGATAGCGGGCGCCCAGCGCCCCGCCTTCGGTCGCCATGTCTAGGACATGGGCGGCCTTTTTTGTTCTCGCCCGCCTGGCGCCGCCGCCTACAGACCGGCAGACGCCAAGGCAGCCAGCACGTCTACGCAGGAGAGGGGGTGAATATATGCCAACCCAGCGCAAGATCGACCTCGTCGCCGAGCTGACCGATAAGATGCAGCGCTCGCAGCTCGCGGTCGTGGCCGACTACCGCGGCTTCACCGTCGCCGAGCTGACGGCCCTGCGGGCAAAGCTGCGCGATAATGGCGCCGAGATGATCGTCGCCAAGAACACGCTGCTGCGCCTCGCCGCACGCAACACCGGCAAGGAGGGCCTCGAGCCCAACCTCGAGGGCCCCACCGCCGTTGTCTTCGCCTATGACGACGTCTCGAAGGTCGCCAAGGTGCTGCTCGATGCCAGCCGGGCCATGCCCAAGTCCCTCACCGTCAAGGGCGGCCTACTTGGCGCCAGCCCGATCAAGGCCGATGGCCTCGACGCTGTCACCAGGCTGCCAACCCGCGAGCAGGCCCTGGCCCAGGTGCTCGGCGGTATCGCCGCGCCCGTGTCGGGTGTCGTCGGCGTGATCAACGCCGCGATCACCAATGTCGCCCTGGTCATCCAGGCCCGCATCGACCAGCTCCAGCCCGCCGAGAGCGCCGCCTGATCGCGACGCCACCGAAATTAGGATCAGTCATCTAGAAAGCCCAGGAGAAGCTACATCATGGCTAGCGATAAGGTTAATGCCATCATCGAGTCGATCGAGGTGCTCAACGTCCTCGAGTTGGTCGAGCTGAAGAAGACCATGGAGGAGAAGTGGGGCGTCACCGCGGCCGCCCCGATGGCCTTCGGCGGCTTCGCCGCCCCAGGCGCGGCCCCCGCCGACGCCGCCCCCGCCGCCGTCGTCGAGGAGCAGACCGAGTTCGATGTCATCCTCCAGGACATCGGCCCCAACAAGATCCAGGTGATCAAGGTCGTCCGCGAGCTCACCAGCCTCGGCCTCAAGGAGGCCAAGGACCTGGTCGAGGGCGCCCCCAAGCCCGTCAAGGAGGCCATCTCGAAGGAGGAGGCCGAGGCCGCCAAGGCCAAGCTCGCCGAGACCGGCGCGACCGCAATCGTCAAGTAGGGCTTCCGCCCCCTACCCCCTCCCTCGCTATGCGAGAGAGGGGGTGTCTTTTTCTGCCAGATGCGCTACCATTGGGGTATGGAGAACTTCGCCCAGCTCACCCCACGGGCATTCGGCGCCCTCGAGCCGTTCCCGGCCTTGCGGGCCGCTGTCGAGACCAGCCTGCGCCGCCAGACAGCCCGCGCCACCGCCGCCCTCGCCCGCTTTCAGGAGCGCCCGCGCCTCCTCGGCGCCCTGGAGCAGGCGCTGCGTGACCCATATGGCGGCCTTATCGTGCTCGAGGGGCCGCCCGGCAGCGGGGTGACCAGCCTGCTCGCCAGCCTCGCCGCCCGCCACCCCCTGCCCCTCTGGCTCGCCCCCGAGGCCGGCGCCAGCGGGCCCGCCGCGCTCTACGCCCAGATCGTCGCTCTCTATAGGCCTGCCGTCCCCCTGCTCGACCCCACAGCGACCACAGACCCGACCGCCCTTGACCGGCTCATCGCCGAGGCTGTGGCGGGCAGAGTCGCCGATACGCCCATTGCCCTGCTGATCGACGATCTCGACTCGCCCGGGCAGCCCCCCCGCCCCGGCCCCACCCCCCTGCCGGCCGACCTGCCGCGCGGCGCTACGCTCCTGCTTGGCTGCGCGCCTGGCACCCCCACGCCCTACACCCCCACCCTCCGGCTGAGGCTCCCCAACGATGACCCGGACCTCGCCTCGACCCAGGCCCACGCCCTGGCCGATCTGGGCTGTGGGCCGCGCCACGCCTGGGCAGGGCCCATCGTGGCCGGGTCACAAGGCAACTTCCTCTATCTGCGCCTGGCTCTGGCTATGCTGCGCGAGGGCATGGTCGACGCCGCGGCCCTGCCCCAGGGGCTCGACGCCCTCCTGCGAGTCTGGTGGCAGAGCCTCGGCCGTGGCGAGCAGCGCCTGGCCGCGCTCATCGCTGCGGCATGCGAGCCGCTGCCCCTCGCGCTGGTCACCGATCTAGCGGGCGCCGACCCCGGGCCCACGCTCGCGCGCTGGGAGCAGCTGGGCCTGATCGACCTGACCGTGCAGGCGCTCACGGTCGCCCCAGATGCCCAGCCCGAGGGCGCCCTCGCCGCCCCCACCCTCCTCGGCGCCTTCGCCCATGGCGCGCCGGTGGCGCTGATCGCCCGCGTGGCCGCCCCTGCCCTGGCCGCCGCCCACGGCGACCTGGCCGCCCTCGCCCTGCAGCGGGCCGAGGAGGAGGCGACTGCCCGGCGCCAGCCGGGCCAGCTGAACGGGCCCCTGGGCAACGAGGAGCTGTACCTGCGCCGCCAGCTCGCCCGCCACGCCGCCCTCGCCCTGCCCGAGCTGCGAAAAAGCATCTTGCCCCGCGTGATCAGCCGCGATTGGGTGCGGGCCCACGAGCGACGCGGCGGGCTACTCCTGGCCCTCGATGACGCCCGCTGGGAGCTACGGACCGCCGCCGACCCGGGTCTGCGGCACGATGGCGATGGAGCCGAGCTGCGCCTGGTGCGGGCCGTCGCCCTGGCCGGCATCCTGGCAACCCGCTCGCGCTCGCTCACGCCCGACGCGGCCGCCGAGGCCCTGACGGCGGGGCTCGAGCGGGGCGGCCGCGAGCCCTCGCTCAAGCGGGTCCTCGACATCGTCGATCGGCTGCCCGATGGCCCCGACAAGGCCGAAGTCCTGCGGCGCCTCGGAGAGGTCTGTTACGGCACACGCATGCGCTCGTCGGCGATGCGGCTGCTCTCGCGGGCCCTCGACCTCGAGGCCGGCCCGGTCTCGCGGGCCTGGCGCGATACGCGCGAGGGGCTGCACGCGGCCCTGGCAGGCGCCGCCCTCGAGCTTGGCGCCGTCGACACGGCCCTGGCCATCGCCGAGCGGATCGAACACCTGGAGCGGCGGGCGATGGTCGAGACCCAGGCCGTGCGCTACATGCTCGCCGCCGGTGAGCGGGCCCGGGCCCAGCGCCTGGCTCGCGCTATCTTCCACGAGAGCATGGGCGCCTGGGCCCGGGCCGAGGTGGGCGTCGAGCTAGTGCGGGCCGGCGACCCCCGCGGCGCGATGCTGCTCGAGGAGATCGTGCTCGAGACAGTGGCGGCATGGGCCCAGATCGAGCTGGCCTGCGGCGAGGCGGCGAGCGACGAGGCCGCCGCGCTGCGGCGGATCGAGGCCCTGCCCAACCAGGGGCAGCGCGACCGCGGCCTGGCGCGGCTCTCGCGGGCCCTGGCGGGCGCCGGAAACGACGGCGCAGCCCTGGCGGCCGCCGAGCGCATCGCCGCGGTCGAGGTGCGCGTGGCCGCCCTGATTGACCTGCGCCTGACCCTCGAGGGCCTGGTGGCCATGCTGGCCCTCGAGCGGGCCACGCGCGACATCGGCGCGATCGAGGGCGACGACCGGGCGCCTCTCGTGTCGGCCCTGGCGGCGGCCCTGGCGGCCCTGGGCCGCAGCGACCGCGCCCTCGATCTGGCGGGCGGGCTGCCCGCCGGCGAGGAACGCGACCGGGCCCTGGCCCGCGTGGCAGTCGCCCTGGCCCAGCGGGGTGAGCTCGAGCCCGCCCAGGATGTGCTCGATCAGGTGACCGACGACGACGAGCAGGCCTGGGCCTACGACGAGTTCGCGCGGCTGCTCGCGGCGGCGGGCCGCTGGGGCGATGCGACGTCGATGTGCGAGCGGATCGGCGCCAGCGACCAGCGCGCGCAGGCCGCGGCCGACCTGGCGATCGAGCGGGCAAAGCGAGATGACCCGGTGGCGGCCCTGGCCATGGCCATGGCGATCGATATGCCCGCCGAGCGCGCCCGCGCCCTTACGCTCGTGGCGCCGCGCCTGGTCGCGGCCG
>JAAXUL010001159.1 GCA_013336035.1 Chloroflexales bacterium | reverse complement strand
CCCTGGCCCCCGACGCCGAGCAGGCCGCCATCGCCGCCATCAACGGCCCCGCCAACCTCGTGCTCTCCGGCGCCCGCGCGGCGGTCGAGGCCGTCACCGCCAGACTGAGCGCCGAGGGGGTCCAGTCGCAGCCCCTGGCCGTGTCGCACGCCTTCCACTCGCCGCAGATGCTGCCGATGATCGAGGCCTTCCGCGAGGTCGCGCAGCGCGTGCGGTTCCGCGCGCCGCAGATCACCCTGATCTCCAATGTGAGCGGGCAGCCCTTTGCCCAAGGCCAGATCCCCGACGCCGCGTACTGGTGCCGCCATGTGCTCGAGCCGGTGCGCTTCGCGGCGGGCATGGAGGCGCTGCATGGGCGCGGGCAGCGCACCTTCCTCGAGCTCGGGCCGTCGCACACGCTGATCGCAATGGCTCAGCGCGCGCTCGCCCACGACCCAGAGAGCCTCTGGCTCGCCTCGCTGCGGAGTGGCGTCGACGACGAGCGGCAGATGCTGGAGAGCCTGGGCGCCCTGGCGGCGCGCGGCGCGGCGATTGACTGGGGCGGCGTCTACCCTGGCGCGCGCCGGCGGGCGGCGCTGCCGACCTACCCCTTCCAGCGCTCACGCTACTGGGCCGCCGCCCCGGCGCGCCGTCACGCCCGGCCGCTGCCGGCCGCGGGCGAGCACCCCCTGCTGCAGGAGCAGATCCGCTCGGCCGGCAGCGAGCGCATCTTCGAGTCCCGGCTCAGCGCCGAGGCCCAGCCATACCTGGCCGATCACCGGATCGAGGGGGCCGCGATGCTCCCGATCGCAGCCCTGCTCGAGATGGCCCTCGCGGCAGGCCGCAGGCTCTGGCCCGCGGCCGCGTGCCTCGTGGAGGATGTGACGCTCCACCGGCCCGTGGCGCTTGCCCAGGAGACTGAGACGACCGTGCAGCTCGTCCTCGCGCCCGAGGACAGCTCGGCATCCTTCCGCATCTTCCACCTGGCCGCCGAGGACGAGTGCCCGGAGGGGCGCTGGCAGCTGTGCGCGTCCGGGCGGCTCAGCCGCGCGCAGGCGCCCACCGCGACGCAAGCCAGCATCGCCCATCTACAGGCTCGCTGCCCTGAGCAGCTCGCGGCCGACGAGCTGTACCGCCGCTTCGGCGACTACGGGGTTACGATCGGGCCCGGGCTGCGGGGCATCGAGCAGGTCTACCGGCGCGACGGCGAGGCCCTGGGGCGCATCCGGCTCGTCGAGGCCTGGCGAGGCGCCACGGAGCCCTTCTCCATCCACCCGGCGCTACTGGACGCCGCCCTGCAGGTGCTGGGCGCGGCAGTGCCCGCGGGCGGATCCACACCGCTGATGCCAGTTCACCTGGGGCGGTTCCAGCTGCTGGCCCCGCCGCCCGAGCAGCTCTGGAGCCACTTCGCCATCAGCCAGCCCCAGAGCGGCCCGGCCGACAGCATAGCCGGCGATCTGCGCCTCTACAGCTCAGAGGGGACGCTCGTCGCCGAGCTCTCGGGCCTGCTCCTCCGGCAGATCCGGCGCGAGCAGGTGGCCTCGCCGGAGCAGGCCGCGGGCCTGTACTACGACCTCGCGTGGCAGCCGAAGCGACGCCAGGATAGCCTCGCGCTCCCGGGGCCGGCGTCCCTGGCGGCAGAGCTAGCCCCGCTCGTGGAGACGCTTCGCCAGGACCAGGAACTCCACCACGCGCGAGGCATTCTGCCCCGGCTGGAGGCGCTGAGCACGGGCTACTTCCTGGCGGCCTTCCGCGCGCTCGCCGCCTCGCTGGAGCCGGGGCGCCGCATCCCCCTGGACGGGCTGGCCGAGCAGCTCGGTGTGGTGGAGGCCCACCAGCGCATGCTCCGGCGGATCGTCGCGGCCCTGGCGCAGGACGGCCTGATCCAGATCGAGGGCGACGCCCTGGTGGCCCGGACGCTGCCGCCCGCGGGCGACCTGCAAGGGGATCTGGCCGCGCTGCTGGAGCAGTACCCGCGCTGCCAGGCCGAGCTAGCTCTGATTGGAAGGTGCGGGCAGCACCTCGCCGAGGTCTTGCGGGGGCGCCACGACCCGATGGCCCTGCTCTTCCCCGAAGGCTCTATGGATGAGGCCAGGCAGATCTACAGCGACTCGCCGTTTGTGCGCGGGTATAACCTGCTGGTCCAGACGGCCGTGCGGGCGGCCATCGAAGGGGCCGGGAGCGAGCAGACGGTGCGCGTCCTGGAGATCGGCGCCGGCACCGGCGGGACGACGGCGCACCTGCTGCCCGTGCTGCCCGCCGAGCGAACCGAGTACGTCTTCAGCGACCTCTCGCCCATGTTCACCCAGGAGGCGCAGCGCGCGCTCGGGCGCTACGACTTCGTCCGCTACCGGCGCCTCGACATCGACGCCGACCCTGTCGGCCAGGGCTTCGAGGAGGGCCAGCACGATCTGATCGTGGCGGCGAACGTCTTGCACGCCACCGCCGATCTGCTACAGACTCTGCGCCATATCCGGCGGCTGCTCGCCCCGGGCGGGCTGCTCATCTTTGTAGAGGGCACCGAGCCCCAGCGCTTCAAGGATCTGATGGTCGGCCTGACGGAGGGCTGGTGGCGCTTCGGCGACAGCGATCTGCGGCCTGACTACCCGCTGATCGGCGAGCAGAGCTGGCTGGAGCTGCTCGCGAAGGCCGGCTTCGGCGAGGGCGTGGCCGTCGCGCAAGACGCGGGCGAGGGCGGCGCACCATCGCGGGACACCGTCTTCCTCGCCCGCGCGTCGCGGGCGCGGCGCGACGAGAGCGCCAGCCCGCGCCGCTGGCTGGTCTTCACAGATCGCTCGGGCGTCGGGGCCGCCTTCGCCGGGCTGCTCCGAGCGCGGGGCGATCTGGCGA
>JAAXUL010000359.1 GCA_013336035.1 Chloroflexales bacterium | reverse complement strand
CGCTCTTCCGATCTCTACCGGCTGGCCCTCGATCAGCTCGCTGTGGCGCCCGCCACGGCCCTGGTGATCGAGGACTCGCGCCAGGGCTTGCTCGCCGCGACTGGCGCCGGCATCCGCTGTGTCATCACCCCCAGCAGCTATACGACCGGCGAGCCCTTCGATGAGGCGATCCTGGTTGTCTCGCACCTGGGCGACCCGGGCTTGCCAATGCAGGTGCTTGCCAACCAGAGCCGCGCGGTGCCGGGGGCCATCGTTACCCTGCGCGACCTCGCGCTATGCCTGGAGCCGTAGCGCGATGGCCGGGCGCCGCTGGCAATCGCCCGGAGCGCCTGCGGTGTCTGGCAGAGAGGGTGCTGACCGGCTTCGGCTGTTGTCGCGGGGCCAGCGCGGTTCAGCATCCTGAAGCGCTAATGTGGTTGTCATAGCACACGGAATAGTATCCTTTCCTTTACGGACTGTTGCCGTAGCTACGTTTGACGCTCCATACCATGGATGCTATGATACGCAACATCCTCCCGCCCCTTGCCCCTAGAAAGGCGGAGCCGGCGTATGCAAGAGTTCACCATCGCCATCCGCGAGATCTACTGGAATGTCGATAGACTCGGCCAGACAGCCCCTATCTTCCTCTACGGTCTCATCCTGATCACGACGCTCGTGATGGCCTGGGGTATCCTGCGCGACATCGCACGCTGGCGCAAAGGCACCCCGGACGCCCGCATCGACCAGATTCCCGCCCGCACCACCGAGTTCCTCGCCCAGCTCTTCGGCCAGAAGAAGGTGCTGCGCGACCGGCGCCCCGGCACCATGCACGCCCTGATCTTCTTCGGTTTCCTGGCCCTCTTCATCGGCACCGATATCATCGCTGTCGAAGAGGACTTCACCCTGCCCCTTATGGGCGAGGAGGCCGGGCGCATCCTGGTCGGCAGCTTCTACCAGGGCTACGAGCTGATCATGGACACCCTGGGCCTGGCCTTTGTGGCCGGCCTGGTCTGGGCGGCCTGGCGCCGCTACCAGAAGAAGGAGCCCCGGCTCGATAGCCGGCGCACGGATGCCTGGGTCCTCGCTGTCCTGCTCTTCATCGGCTGCGGCGGCTTCCTGATCGAGGGCCTGCGCCTGGCCAATCAGGAGATCGGCGGCATCCCGGTCTACGAGCAGGGCTGGGCCCGCATGGCCTATATCGGCTTCAGCCTCGCCACTATCTTCAAGGCCATCGGCCTCGGCGACGGCAGCCCGGTGGCCCTCGGCCTCCATATGGCCCTCTGGTTCACCCACGCTGCGGCGACCGGCGCGTTCATCGCCTCGCTGCCCTTCAGCAAGTTCAAGCACATCTTCTACACGCCCCTCAACACGTTCTTCCGCGACACCGAGCCAAAGGGCCGCCTCGAGAATATCCCTAACCTCGAGGCCGAGATCGAGAAGGACGAGCCGCGCCTGGGCGTCGCCACCCTGGCCGATATCAGCTGGAAGCACCGGCTAGACTTCGACGCCTGCATGCGCTGCGGGCGCTGCCAGGCCAACTGCCCCGCCAATGCCGCCGGCACCGACCTCTCGCCCAAGTACATCATCACCAAGCTCCACGATCTGATGCGCCAGGAGCCGATCCGCTTCAGGGACGGCCCGGTGAAGCTTGTCGCCGACCTCGAGGCCGGCGAGCACGGCAAGCCTGAGGGTGACGCCGCGGCCAACGGCGCGGTCGATGTCGAGACCATCCCGCTCTACGGCAACCTCTTCACCGAGAACGAGCTGTGGAGCTGCACTACCTGCTACGCCTGCGTCCACGAGTGCCCGGCGATGATCGAGCACCTCGACACCATTGTCGGCGCCAGGCGCCACCTGACCATGATCGCCAGCGAGGTGCCCCAGGGCGTCAAGCGCGTGCTCGAGGGCATTGAGCGGGCCGGCAACCCCTGGCGTCTGCCTCAGCGCGAGCGCACCGCCTGGGCCGCCGGCCTCGATGTGCCGGTCATGGCCGAGAAGGAGCAGGCCGATGTGCTCTACTGGGTCGGCTGTGCCCCGAGCTACGACGAGCGCAGCAAGAAGGTCGCCCGCGCCTTTGTCCAGCTGATGCAGAAAGCCGGCGTCGACTTCGCTATCCTCGGCGATGAAGAGACCTGCAACGGCGACCCGGCCCGCCGCATGGGCGAGGAGCTGCTCTTCCAGACCCAGGTGCAGCAGAATGTCGAGACGATGAAGCAGTACAAGTTCAAGAAGGTGGTCACCACCTGCCCCCACTGCTTCAACACAATCAAGAATGAGTACCCCCAGTTCGGCGGCGGCGCCGGCACCGACTATGAGGTCGTCCACCACACAGAGCTGCTGGCCGCCCTGGTCGCCGAGGGCAAGCTCAAGCCCGCCACCCCCGTGAAGGAGAAGGTGGTCTACCACGACCCCTGCTACATCGGGCGCTACAACGATATCTTTGATGCCCCCCGCGATCTGCTGAAGAGTATCCCCGGAGTCGATCTGGTCGAGGCCCCCGAGCGCAACCGCGAGCGCGCGATGTGCTGCGGCGGCGGCGGCGGCAATGTCTGGCTCGAGGGCTGGGGCAAAGAGCAGGTCAACTACATCCGCCTCGATCAGCTCACCAAAGAGAGCCCCGCAATCCTGGCTATGAGCTGCCCGTTCTGTATGGTTATGTTCGAGGACGCGGCCAAGAATACCGGGCGCGACGAGAGCCTGCGCCGGCGCGATGTGGCCGAGCTGCTCCTGGAGGCCGTCTCTCCAGCTGAGGGGAGCTAAGCAGATCGCCTGACTAATAGGAGCGCCGACCCGTTCTGGGCCGGCGCTCCTCATATGAGGTGGAAGGGCGCCCATACACCAGCTTCACGGTGTCACACCACTAGCGCGGAGTTCGTCATGCAGCCGAACCTCTTATTGCGGCGCCCCGCTCGCGCCGAGATCGGCATGATCGCCGAGTCCTCCACTGGCCCTGAGGAAGGTATGACGATCCTGCTCGCCGAGGATGACCCGGCGGTCCGTGCCTTACTGGCCCGCGTGCTGCGCTCGCGCGGCTATAGTGTGGTCGAGGCGGGCGACGGCGCCGAGGCCATGGCTCTGGCCGAGGCCGCGCCTTCGCCATTCGCGCTGCTGCTGACCGACGTGATCATGCCCGAGATCACCGGCCCCGAGCTCGCAAAGCATCTGCGCGCCAGAGGGCAGATCCAGCACGTGATCTTTATGACTGGCTACGCCGATACGCCGGTCGAGTCTGGCGCCCCCGAGCTTTTGCTGCGCAAGCCCTTCTCGCCCTCGACCTTGGCCGACGCGGTCCGGCAGACCCTGAAGGGCCAGTAGCAGGCCATCGCCCACGCCGCGCCCTGATACGCAAAAGAAGCCCTCTGTCAGAAGACAGAGGGCCAGGGTGGCGATTGAACAACGAGCTGACCGAGGCGTTATGCCAGCCCGTGCCAGAGAGCTAGTACCGGCGGCCGCCGTAGCCGCCACGGTCGCCGCTGTCGCGGCGCGGGCCGCCGCGAGGGCCGCCCTTATCCTCGGCCTCGTTTACGCGGATGGGCCGACCACCGACCTCGAGGCCATCGGTGGCGCGGATCACTGTAGACACATCTTCGACTTCGATCTCGACAAACCCGAACCCGCGTGAGCGGCCGGTGTCGCGGTCGTGGATAACGCGGGCGCTCTGGACATCGCCATGCTGGCGGAAGACCGTCTCCAGCTGCTGGTCGTCGATGCTCCAGGCGAGATTGCCGACAAAGAGCTTCACATGCATTCCGGTCCAACTCCTGCGTGCCAGGCCATACCATGGCACTGCCTCGGCAGGGGTGCTCCCTGCGCTCCTCACTCCAGGACACGCCCTTTGGATGGCCTCGCACAACTACGCCTCTAAGCGTGCTTGGCGCTGGTACAACGTCGCGTGCTGTACCTCTGGCGTGGAGGTCGTGCGCACGGGGAGACTATCCTTAAAGCTAAGGGGGACTCTCGCTGCATCGTGACGTCGTAGACAGGCGAAGTGTACCACAGAGAAAACATTTTGAGAAGCCCCCTAAAGCAGATTTCGATACAATAATTATACATGCATTATGAAACTGCGAGGTTTCTTATTGTAGAAATATAGAGTAATACATCACAAATAATGGAGCAGGGCGCTGGCTTTACGCGCGTTTCTGCTCCTCACTGTAGCGCTTGAGCTGCACAACAGTCTTGCTGAGCTGATTCACTGCATTGTGCATTGTAGCAAAGATAGCCTCGTACTCATCCTCCGAGATCGGATCGTCATCATCGGTCAGGCGCTTCAGCTGGCTGCCGAGCAGGCTGACCGGGCTATAGAGCAGTTGGGTGAGCTGCTCGAGCACCTGGTCGGGGGTCAGATTTATCCAGTGCTGGATATCCGGGCGGTGGTGCTGCTCGCTCATACTGTATCCTTGCAATACCGGTTGAACCAGGCCAGGGTACGGCGTATATGATCGGCGCGATGGTTGGGCTCGCCACTTCTCGTAAGCTCGTGGCCCTCGCGTGGGTAGCGCACCAGCTCGACTACTTTCTTCTGGCGGCGCAGGAAGGCGAACAGCTGCTCGGCCTCGCTGATCGGCACCCGAAAGTCTAGCTCGCTGTGGAGCAGCAGCAGCGGCGTGGTGATCTTGTGGGCGTGCGCAAGCGGCGAGTGGTCCCACAGCTCTTCGGCCATCTCCCACGGGTAGCCGTTGAACTCGATCTCGATCAGCTCGTGCGCGTCGCTGGTGCTATGCTGCGAGATCAGGTTGTAGACGCCCCGGGCGGCCACGCCACAGGCGAAGCGGTCCGTGTGTCCGAGCAGCCAGGCTGTCATGTAGCCGCCGTACGAGCCCCCGGTGACCGCGACGCGGGCCGGGTCTACTCGACCCTGGGCGATCAGGAAGTCAATCCCGGCCTGTATGTCGGGCGCGTCAGCCTCGCCCCATCTGCCGCGGATGGCATCACGCCAGGCCTCGCCGTAGCCGTCAGAGCCACGTGGGTTACAGAAGAAGACGATGTAGCCCTCGGCGGCGGCCGTCTGCCACTCGTGCCACATCGAGCGGAAGCCGGGGCCCCACATCACATGCGGGCCGCCATGGATATACGCCGCGAGTGGGTGCTGCTGCGCCGCGGGGGCGTCCTCGCGGCTGATCTCCGGCGTGGGCGGGTAGAGCACCCAGCCCTGAACCTCCTGGCCGTCGGGTGCGGGGAAGCGGATCTCTTCGATCGGGCTGATGATCCGCTGGGCGAGCAGCTGGCTGTTCAGGCCGGTGATCTGGCGCTCGGCCCCGTCGGGCGAGCGGACGAAGAGATCGCAGGGGTTGTCGGGGGCGCCCGCAATGAAGGCGACCGTGCCGTCGTGTCCGATGTCGAAGTCGCTCACGATGCGCCGGCCTGCGACAATCGTCTCGCCATGCATGTACGTGGGCGTGGCGGGCAGACCGATCGCGTAGATATGGGCGTCGCCCTGCGCGCCGGCCATGAAGAGCACGCCGCCGCCATCGGGCTGCCAGCGGAAGTGCTCGACGTTGAGGTCTGTGTGGGCGGTCAGATCCTCGGGCTCGCCGCCGGTCGCCGGGATGATCGCGATACGGCTGCCCTCGCCAAGCAGTCTGTCCTCGCGCAGGCGCTGGAAGGCGATCATCGCGCCGTCAGGCGCGGGCTGCGGGTCAAAGTATGAGTGGCCCGCCGTCGTGAGGGTGACGGGCTTACTGCCGTCGATGGGCAGCCGTAAGACGTCATAGTAGGCAAAGAGCGAGTCGGCCTCGGGGTCGCGGGTGGCTGTGGTCAGGATACTCTGGCCATCCGGCATCCACGCGGGCGGGCTGTAGTGCAGATCACTATCGGTGAGGCGGCGAGGCTTCGGCATATGATCCACATCGCCGGCAGGCAGATCGGCCAGGTAGATATGCCGGCGCCGATCATCGAAGAAGCTGGTGCCGCTCCGATAGGGCAGGCGCGTGACGACCCGCGGGTCAGCCTTCTGCTCCTCGTCGTGTTGGCGCTGCTCTTTGGCCCGCCTGGCCTCCCAGGCGTCGTCGGGCCCGTGGCCACCCTCGCCGGCATCCTCGCGGCGGCGCTCCTCCTCGTTAACCAGCGAGACGAAGGCGATGGTGCCTCCGTCAGGGCTCCAGGCCGGGTCGCTGGCGCCGTTGGGCAGACCCGTGATCTGCTGGGCCTCGCCGCCGGCGCGCTCGATCACGTAGATCTGGCCGCGCTCATCGTCGCGCGACGAGACAAAGGCCAGACGGCGGCCGTCAGGGCTCCAGCGGGGCTGACGGTCTTGCTTGCCGCCGCTGAAGCGGCGGGCGGGCCCGCCAGCAACTGGTGCAAGGTAGATAGCGCGGTGGTAGCTGTTCATCCGCCGGTCGACCGTCACCCTGACAAAGGCTATAGCGTGACTGTCGGGGCTGATACGCACGTCTTCGATCCATGCCAGGTTGTACAGATCCTCGGTGCTGAAATGAGTGCGCTTGGTGCTCACAGAGCAGTGTCCATGTGTAAAGACTACACCTTGACCGGCAGGGCGACGGCATCTGCGCTGTATTGTAACACACGGACGCCGGGCAGCGCAGGGCTGAAAAAGCCGTGGCTGCTCTTCTAAGCTATCTCTTCGTCCGCTCTAGTTCATAAACTATGCTCAACAGGAAACCATGGGTGTACTTCATAGTTCCGCGCAGGGAACGCTCTTGACAAGGCATTTCACCTGCATTATACTCAGGGCGTCTACAATATAGAGACTACGGCAAAGCAACATGATCGCCGTAGACAAACAGATCTCATCGGTTGTTAGGCTGCCATGGTCGGGCATGGCAGCCCGTATTCGCTACCTGTCACTATCTTTAACTCGATGAACGAGGAGTATTTCCTATGCTCGCGAACGGCACGGTCCCAGAGCGGACCCCCCTCTCAGTGCTGTTGTATCACGCCGCTATGACCCGCAGCCAGTCCCTCAGCAGCTTTGCTGATGAGCTTGACATCGGCGCTATCTCGCTACGCCAGTTCATCCTGGGCAAGACGCAGCGCCCGCGCCAGAAGACCCTGGAGATCATCGGCGAGGCGCTCGACCTGCCCGTCGAGGAGGTGCGCCGGCGCATGAGCTACATCCCCGAAGCTGCCCCGGGCTTTGGCGATTGGCTGGACGCCCATATGAAGGGCAAGTTCTCGCGGGCTAAGCTCACCCGCGAGACGAAGATCAGCGATGGCGCCCTGCGCAATTACCTCAGCGGCCAGACTCTGCCCGACTCCGACCAGGCCCAGCGCCTAGCCGAGGTGCTAGAGGTAGAGCCCCTGGAGGTGGCCCGCGTCATTGTGGCCAACGAGGTTATCCAGAAGGGCGGCGAAGTTGCCCCTCCCGGCTCTAGCGCTGATGAGGCTGCCAATGAGGTGAGCGCCGATGCCATCGAAGAGGCCGCCCCCGCGCTGGGCGCCGCTACGCTGTCCGCCGCTCTGCTAGGCGCCTCGTCCGCCAGCCACGACGAGTCCCAGATCCTTGGCCTGTGGCGCCAGCTCCACCCCCAGGCTCGCCGGGCCACGCTCAGCTATATCGCTATGCTTCTCGCAGAGCGCTAGTACAGCCTCCCGAAAGTCGTGGTGGGTTCCGCACCGCTGGATGTATGGGCGGCCCCCTGTGGCCGTCCCTACCCAAGCAAAAAGGACGAACGAGGCAGCTCGTTCGTCCTTTGTCTGTCGTA
>JAAXUL010001158.1 GCA_013336035.1 Chloroflexales bacterium | reverse complement strand
TGGCCCGCGGCGCGTGGGTCGGCCTCACCAGCCGCCACGGCCTCGGCCATATGGCCCGCGCTGTGATGGAGGGCGTGGTCTTCGCGCTGCGCGACGGGCTGGCGATCATGCGCGATCTGGGCGTGCCCGTCGAGGAGATCCGGGCCACGGGCGGCGGCGGCAAGAGCCCCCTATGGCTCCAGCTCCAGGCCGACATCTACGGCGCCCCGGTGCAGAGCCTGGCCGCCGAGGAGGGGCCGGCCTATGGCGCGGCCATCCTGGCAGGCGTCGGCGCCGGCCACTTCGCCGACGTGGGCGAGGCCGTCGCGGCGGGCGTGCGCGTCACCGGCGTCACCGCGCCGGACGCCGAGCGCGTAAGGCGCTACGACGAGCTCTACGCCGCCTACACGCGGCTCTACCCGGCGCTGCGCGAGACGATGCATATGTTGGCGGGCGGCTCATAACGGGATCGCGGGCCTTCGTGGTATCATGGCGCCTATGGCCGTCGCTGAGCGTAACCCGCTGCTCGAGATCCCGCCCGCCGCTCTGGCCCTTGTGGCCGGCGACGCGCGCAAGCGCCTTGTCGCCTACCTGAGCCGCTGGGGACACCACGATGCTCTGCTCGCCTACCTCGACGCCTGGCTCGAGGATCAGCCCGCCAGCGTCACCCTGCGCGAGGGCCGCGCCCGCGTGCTCGTTGACCAGGGGCGGGGCGCCGAGGCGCTGGCCGCCCTCGACCAGATCGACGCCGAGCGGGCCCCGAGCCTCTCGCGGCGCCAGCTGCGCGCCCGGGCCCTGCTAGCGGCCCGCCGCTTCGCCGAGCTTGATCTGGCCCTCGATGTCCTGGCCGAGGACGAGGACCAGGTGCTGTTCGCCTGGCTTCAGCGCGGCGACGCTATGCGGGCCCGCGGCCAGCACGAGGAGGCCGCCGAGGCCTACGCGCAGGCCGCCGAGATCGACCCCGTCGCCCTGGCCCCCGTCCGCCGCCTGGCCGAGCTGGCCCTCGATCAGGGCGATCCCGAGGCGGCCCGCGGCCAGATCGACGCGCTGATGCTGCGCCCCGGCTACACCCCCGCCGTCGCCGACCTGCAGATCCTGCTGCGCGCGGCCGAGCTCGCCGGCGACCCCGAGGCCGCCCCGGCCCTCAGGGCCCAGCTGGCCGCCCACGAGACGGCCGACCGCGCGGCCATCGCCGCGGGCCTCGGCATCAGCGTCGGCCCCCCGGCACGGCGCCTCCACGAGGCCCCACAGGACCAGCCCGCACCGTCCCTCCCCGAGGAGGCCTACCGCGCCCTGCGCGACATCTTTGGCCTCAGCGACTTCCGCCCCAACCAGGCCCGCGTCATCCAGAGCGTTATGGCCGGCGCGCCCACCCTGGCCGTCATGCCGACGGGCGCCGGCAAATCGCTGACCTACCAGCTCCCTGCGCTGCTGCTGCCGCAGGCCACGGTGGTGGTCAGCCCGCTGATCGCCCTGATGAAGGACCAGCTCGACGGGCTGCCCGAGCAGGCCCGCCCCTACGCGACCCTGATCAACTCGTCGCTGAGCGCCGCCGAGCTTGGGGCGCGGCTGCGCGGGGTGGCCGCGGGCCACTACCGGCTGGTCTATATCGCGCCCGAGCGTCTGCGCCAGCGGGCCTTCCTGCACGCCCTGAAGCGCTGCGGCGTCGCGCGCTTCGTGGTCGACGAGGTCCACTGCCTGAGCCTGTGGGGCATGAGCTTTCGCCCCGACTACCTCTTTATCGGCCGGGCCCTCGACGAGCTGGGCCGCCCGCCCGTGCTCGCCCTCACCGCCACGGCCTCGCGCGAGACCCAGGAGGAGATCCGGTCCGCGCTGGGCGAGTGCGAGACGGTCGTCGCCTCGGTCTTCCGCCCCAACCTGTACTTTCAGGTGCTCAGGGCCGGCAACCGCGACGAGAAGCTCCAGGCTCTGCTCGAGCTCTGCCGGCGGATCGAGGGGCCGATCATCGTCTACGCGCGCTCGCGCCAGAGCTGCGAGGAGCTGGCCGAGGCCCTGCGCCGGTCCGGGGTCGTCGCCGACCACTACCACGCCCAGGTCACCGACCGCTCCGCCGCCCAGGAGCGCTTCATGGCGGGCGAGACGCGGGTGCTGGTCGCGACGGTGGCCTTCGGGATGGGCATCGACAAGGCCGACATCCGCGCGATCGTCCACTACAACCTGCCGCAGTCGCTCGAGGCCTACTACCAGGAGGCCGGGCGCGCCGGGCGCGACGGCCGCCCCGCCACCTGCGTGCTGCTCTACGCCGCGAGCGACAAGGGTCGCCTGAGCACATGGCTCGAGGAGGAGGCGATCACCCGCGACGACCTGCGCGAGCTGTACAAGGCCGTGCGGCGCGTGATGCGCGGCACCTTCGACGTGGTAGACATGGGGCGGCTCCAGCGGGCCCTGGCCGGCGACGACGACACCCTGGTGCGCGTCGGGCTGAGCATGCTCGAGCGGGTGGGCATGCTGCGGCGCCACTTCGACACGCCCGAGACGGCGAGCCTCACGCTGACCGGCGCGCCGCCGCCCGATGATCTGGCCGCCCGCGCGGCCGAGGTGGCTGGCCTCGCCGAGGGTGCGCCGATGGAGGTGGACCTGCTGCTGCTGGCCGAGCGGCTGGGGCTGAGCCCGGCCGAGATCGAGGGCCTGCTGCTGGTCTGGCACGACGCGGGCTACCTGCGCCTCAGGGGCGGCCCGCGCCAGCCGCTGATCGAGCTGCTGCCCGCGCCCGCCGACGTGGCCCAGCGCATCGACAGCCTGCTGCGCGACTACCGGCAGCGCCAGGAGCAGCGGGTCGAGGCGATGGCGGCCTACGCGCGGGCGGCCGAGTGTCGGCACCGCGCGCTGGC
>JAAXUL010000358.1 GCA_013336035.1 Chloroflexales bacterium | reverse complement strand
CGATGGGCTTGGTACTCATCGTTCGGTCCTTCTACCGCCCTCGTTTGCAACGGGTTTCCCAGGGCGATCTGTCCAAGGCCATCGTAGCACATAGGGGAGATCGCGATCGACGAGACGCTGCGAGCGCTCGACGACCTGATCCGGGCCGGCAAGGTGCGCTACATTGGCACCAGCACCTTCGCAGCCTGGCAGCTGGTCGAGGCGCTGTGGGCCGCAAAGGAGCTCGGACTGAACCGTTTCGTCTGCGAGCAACCGCCCTACAACCTGCTGGACAGACGCATCGAGCGCGAGCTGCTGCCGATGGCGCAGACCTTCGGCATTGGCATCATCCCCTGGAGTCCGTTAGCGAAGCTGGCGCGCAGCGCTATCGCCGGTGGGTTGCTCAGCGGCAAATACCACCGTGGCGACTCCACCCCTGCCGACGCCCGCTACTCCACGCCCGACAACCCGATCATGGAGCGGCGGGTGCGCAACAAGGAGCCGATCTTCGACGTGGTCGAGCAGCTTCAGCCGCTCGCCGAGGCGAATGGCTGTACGCTGGCCCAGCTCGCCCTGGCCTGGTGCGCGGGGCAGCCTGGTGTCTCCAGCGCGATCATTGGGCCACGCACGATGGAGCAGCTCGAGGACAACCTCGGCGCGCTGGCGGTGACCCTGAGCGACGACGACCTGGCGCAGATCGATGCCATTTCGCCGCCCGGCCAGATGGCCACGCCCTTCTACGAGGCGAGCTTCGGGCCCAGCCAGCACCGCTGGTAGGCATCGTCCCGCGTACCCAGAAGGAGCATTGCCACGATGACTGCGCCAGCGCTTCCGCTGAACAACGGAAGCGCTATCCCTCTGCTTGGCCTGGGCACCTGGCCGCTGAATAATGCAGGGCGAGGCCCACACCCACTAAGACTCTCCCGTACCCTCTCGTGACCATAGACACGCTTGAGATTCCTATGCCTGCTCCACTGCCTGTTACCATTCGGCCGGCTGAGGCAGCAGACGTGCCCACAATCGCTTCGCTGTTGGTCGAACTCTACGCGGCCGAGCTCCCGGGAGCCTTGCGCGGCCCACCGGCAGGTCAGACGCGGCTGCTCGCGTTTACCCTGGCGGCCAAGCAAGGACAGGGGCTGCGCGGGCGTCTGGTCGCCGTTGAGAAGGCAGGAGCGATCATTGGGACCGCAGCGTTCGATCGCCCGGATGCACCGCCCTACGAGCGTGCGCCAGACGGCACGGTGCGGCATGCCCTTCAGGAGCTCGGCGCAGGGCCGACCGCTCGGCTGCTGCTGACCGTGGCGCGAAGCCTGATCGGGGTCCAACGCCCCTCAATGGCCGACGCGGTCGGCGTGCATAGCGTGGTGGTCGATAGCCGTCACCGCGGCCAGGGGGTCGGGCGCGCCCTGATGGTGGCCGTCGAGGATCAGGCACGCCAGCACGGCTTCCAGGCTGCGTGGCTCCAGGTGCTCACACAGAACCAGCCCGCTCGCCAGCTGTATGAACGGCTCGGCTACACCGAGGTGTGGGCTTCGCCGCGCTGGGCGCAGTTGCTGACCTGGCCGAGTGCCGTGCTTGGCAAGCAGCTCACGTAGAGGCAGTCCCTCCCCAAAACTCTCGTCGACCGCACCAGGCGCTGCGCAGCCCGCGCCCACGAGGAGACCCCGTTTCAACGGGCTGTGGCTCGGCACATCCCACGGAGCCAGGCACCGACATGCCGAAGCCTGCGCCTGAGCAGCTGTGCTGGCGGGGTCGCCTCGTCGATCGCCTAGTGGCGGAGCAGACTATCAGGGCTGCGGCTTCGCCCAGATCGGAACGTGTCAAGCCGGTTTCTGGCCGATCTTACCGCGCGCATCATAGAGCGTTGACCCTCTACCGTGCGAAGTCGCAAGCGCCAGATGCGGCCTGCCTGTGTAGGGCAGCCCCTCACTGTGGCGACCGCAAGCCTCTCTCGGGCGAGCATGCGCGGTTATGAGCATCACAGGTCTATGCTGGCATCCCGCGCCTTGCTGATCACTGCAACTCGTTCGGCAGCCTTTCCTGATATGCCATAGAGCAGCTCTTTATGGTATGGTATGGTTGGTATATTATCCCCATTGACTTGTTTGTGAAAGAATACGCATACCCGCGATTCATTATTGATCTCCAGCGCCCTTCGCAGCGACGCCGTCCCATCTCGCTCCTACCCACTCAGGGGGACCCTATGCTCGACCCATCCGAGCTGTCACTGGAGCAGGTCCACGAAGAGCTCCGCCGCCTCCGCGCACGTGTGGCTGCACTGGAAGGGACGGCGATCTCCCTGAGCGAGGGGCTGACCGGCCCCTGCGCACAGATCCTCGACCAGATTCACGACGCCGTCATCGTGACCGATGCCGCGATGCAGGTTCGCTTCTGGAATCGCGCCGCCGCGCAGCTCTACGGCTGGTCCCGTGAGGAGGCCGTGGGCCGCTCTGTCAGCGAGGTGGTGCCCGTGGTGCGCTACTGCGCCAGCGAGACGACCGCCGCCGCTGCGCTCGCCGCCCTGCACGCTGAGGGACGCTGGCACGGGGAGGTCGTCCAGCGCCACCGCGACGGCCACGAGGTCGTTGTGGTCGCCACCGTGCAGTGGATGACGAGCGCCACCGACGCACCCCCGGCCTTCCTCGCGGTCAACCGCGACATCAGCGACCGCCTGCGCAGCGAGGAGTGGCTGCGCACGGTCACCGAGACGGCGCGTGTGGGCCTCGCAGTCGTCGATGCGGCCCACCGCTACCAGTATGCCAACCAGACCTACAAGGAGTTCCAGCAGCTCCCATTCGAAGATCTCACCGGGCGCCATGTGGCCGAGGTGCTGGGTTCCCTGTATGAGCGGTTTGTGCGGCAGCGTCTGGAGCGTGCCCTGAGCGGTGAGCGTATTCATGACTATCTGGTTCTGCCGCTACCGTCAGGCGCCGAGGAGCGCCGCTATCTGGCCCGCGTCGAGCCAGGACACGATCCGCACGGACCTCTGGCAGTCGTCGTCTTGACCGACATTACGGAGCAAACACGCGTAGAGGCGGCCCTACGCGCCAGCGAGGAGCGCCTGCGGCTCGCGCTCCAGGCGGCGAATCAGGGGCTCTACGATGTCCACACGCCCAGCGGCGCGGTCGCGGTGAGCCCCGAGTACGCCCTGATGCTCGGCTATGACCCGGCCACCTTCCACGAGACGACGACTATCTGGCAGGAGCGGCTCCACCCCGATGATGTCGCCCACGCGACCAAGGCTTACCGCGCCTGTCTCGCCGGGGAGACCCCCGCTTTCGCGGCCGAGTTCCGCGAGCGCATGGCCGATGGCCGCTGGATCTGGCTGCTCTCCCGGGGCAAGATCATCGCCTGGGATGCTCAGGGGCGGCCGCTGCGCATGCTCGGCACCCGCACCGATATCACCGCACGCAAGCAGGCGGAGCTGGCCAGGGAACGGGCGACGGCCCGCCTCGACCTGCTGGCCGAGGCCTCGCGCACCTTTAGCGAGTCCGCACTCGAGTACCAGCACTTGCTCGACCAGATCGCGCGGGCGCTCGTCCCAACGCTGGGCGACGGGTGTGTCCTTGCGCTCCCCGTAGGCGGCAGCGTCCGGATCCTGCCCCACACGATCTACGACATCGACCCCGAGCGAGAGGAGCTGCACCGTCGCCACATCGATGGCGCGAAGGATGGCGATGAGCCGCCACTCAACGGGCGGGTCTTCCGCACCCAGCAGCCGGTCTTCCTCCCAAGCGTTGACCTGAAACAGCTCCAGGCAGCGACGAATTCGGACCACGCCGCGCTGCTCGACCGGTTGCGGCCCCACAGCGTGATCATCGTGCCGATGCGCGCACGTGGTCAGTCAGTCGGGGTGCTCACACTCTACCGCTACCTGAGCGAGCGCCCCTCGTTTGACGAAGAAGACCTGAAGCTGGCCCAGGACCTGGCCGACCGCGCCGCCCTGGCGATCAGGAACGTCCAACTCCTCCAGCTGGCCCAGGCTGAGCTCGCGGAGCGCAAGCAGGCCGAGGCGGCCCTGGCGGCCGAGCGCGCCCTGCTGGCCCGCCGGGTCGCCGAGCGCACCGCTGACCTGAGTACCGCGAACGCCGAGCTCGCCCGCGCCGCTCGCCTCAAGGACGAGTTCCTGGCCAGCATGTCCCATGAGCTACGCACCCCGCTCAACGCCATCCTGGCCCGCTCCGAGATCCTGCGCGAGGGGATCTACGGGGCCCTGGTGCCCAAGCAGGACGGCGCCATCCAGAGCATCGAGGAGGCGAGCCGTCACCTCCTGGCCTTGATCAACGACATCCTCGACCTCTCCAAGATCGAGGCGGAGCGGCTCCAGCTCGAGACCGCTGTGGTCAGCGTGGATCAGGTGAGCCGGGCCGCCACCCGGATGGTGGCCCAGTTGGCCGTGACCAAGCGGATCGGGCTCTCGAGCACGGTGGATAGTACGGTCACCACCATCGTCGCCGACGAGCGGCGGCTCAAGCAGATCCTGGTCAACCTGCTCACCAACGCCGTGAAGTTCACCCCCGAGGGCGGCAAGGTCGGCCTGGAGGTCGCTGGCGACCACGAGGCCCAGACCCTGACCTTCACGGTCTGGGACACCGGCATCGGCATCGCACCCGAGGATCAGCAGCGCCTGTTCCAGCCCTTCGTGCAGATCGACAGCAGCCTGAGCCGTGAGCACAGCGGCACCGGGCTGGGCTTGTCGCTCGTCCTCCGCCTGGCCGAGCTGCACGGCGGCAGCGTCGCCCTCGAGAGTAGCCCCGGCCAGGGGAGCCGCTTCAGCGTCGTGCTGCCCTGGTCGGAGCCGGCACCGACCCCGCCGCCGCAGCCAGCACTTGCGCCCTCAGCCCCACAGGCGGGGCCACTCGCCACAGCGCCGTCGCCGATTCGGCAGACTCTGGTGATCGAGGACTCGCTGGCCTCAGCATCCCAGCTGAGCCACTACCTCGCCGAGGTGGGCAGCAAGGTGGTCGTCCATCCCCGGGCCTGTGGGGCCTATGAGCAGGCCCGCGCGCTGCGGCCCGACCTGATCGTGCTCGATATTTTGCTCCCCGATCAGCCGGGCTGGGACGTGCTCGGTCAGCTCAAAGCGGACCCCGTGACGGCGCCCATCCCGGTGCTGGTGGCCAGCGTGGTCGACGATGCCCCACGGGCCTGCGCGCTTGGCGCCGCAAGCTTCGTGCTCAAGCCGCTCATCCGCGACGTGTTTCTGGAGGCGTTGCGGCAGATCCAGTCGGCGCAGGTCTCGGCGGAAGCGCCGGCGATCGCGATAACGCTTGTCGTCGCGCCAGAGTCCCCCGCGCCCCGCCCGCAGGTGCTGGTGGTTGACGACAACGAGGCCAACCTCCAGGTCCTGCGCGACTACCTCGCGACGGCGGGATACGAGGTGGTGGCGGCCCGCAACGGCGCCGAGGCAGTCGCTCTTGCCGAGGAGCTGCGCCCGGCGGTGATCCTGATGGACATCCAGATGCCCGTCTTGGACGGGCTGGAGGCGACGCGTCGCATCAGGGCCGCCGGTCTCCAGACCCCGATCATCGCCTTGACCGCCCTCGCGATGCGCGGCGACCGCGAGCGCTGCCTCGCGGTAGGCGCGAGCGAGTACCTGGCCAAGCCGGTCAACCTGCGCGCGCTGGTGGCGACGATGGCGGCACAGCTCCAGGCGGCGACAACGCCATAACTTAGCGCATGGTATCGCGGATGCGCTCACGCACCCGCATGTCCTGCGTTGGGGCGAGCAAGCGCCTCGGTGATGGCCGCAATCAGTGCGCGGATACCAACGGGTTTGGCGAGATAGACGGTCGCCCCGGCCGCGAGGCAGCGCTCCCGGTCGCCAGGCATCGCCAGGGCGGTCAGCGCGATGATTGGTGTGGCTGCGCACGCGGGGGTGGCTCGGATCTGGCGGATTGCGCTCAGCCCATCCAGCTCCGGCATCTGGATGTCGAGGATGGCCACATCGGGCTGCGTCGCGCGCACCTGCGCCACCGCCTCGGCCCCCGTGCGCGCCACCGCCACCTGGCAGCCCTGCTGGGTCAGCAGGTCGCGGTAGAAGGCCAGGGTCAGCTCATGGTCGTCCGCGATCACCACGCGTAGCGGCCTGCCCCAGCCGGGGAGAGCGGGCACCGGCACCTGGGCCGCCAGCGGGACCGCATTGTCGGTGCTGGCCCAGGGCAGGCAGACCGTGAAGCGGCTGCCCTGGCCCGGCGTGCTCTCCAGGCTGATGCTCCCGCCGTGCAGCTCCACCAGCCGTCGCACCAGGGTCAGCCCCAGCCCGATCCCCCCGTACTGGCGGGACAGCCGCCCATCCACCTGGGTGAAGGGCTCAAAGAGCCGGGCGACGTCGGCCTCGGCGATGCCGATGCCGGTGTCCGAGACCGTGAACGTGATCTGCTCCTGGGTCGCGTTGGCTGCCACCTCCAGCCCGACGCTCCCGCCCGCCGGCGTGAACTTGACCGCGTTGTCGAGCAGGTTGATCAGGATCTGGGTCAGGCGGCGCTCGTCGGCCCGCAGCGCCTCCACCCCAGCCGCCACCGTGCGCCGGAGCTGGATGCCCTTCTGCTCGGCGGCGGCCTGGACGAACTGCAGCGCGGCGCGGCACAGGTGGTCCACCTCGACCGGCTGGGCATCCGGGGTGGCCTTACCGGACTCGAGGTGGGCCAGGTCGAGGATGTCCGAGAGCAGGGCGAGCAAGTGCCGTCCGCTCTGGAGCACGCTGCGCAGGGCCTGCAGCTGCCGCTCGCCGAGCGGCCCGTAGCGCTCCTCCGCCAGGCCCTCGCTATAGCCCAGGATGACGTTGAGCGGGGTGCGCAGCTCGTGGCTCATCATCGCCAGGAACTCGTCCTTGAGCGTGAGCGCCCGCGTCAGCTCGGCGTTGGTGCGGCTCAGCACCTCGGCCTGATCGATCAGCACCGCCGCGTCGCGCCGGCGCTGGGTGATGTCGCGCGCCGCGAGCACGCCAAGGATGAGCGCCCCCGTGGCGTCATAGATAGGTGTGCCGCTGATGGCCAGCCAGCGCGCGTCGGGAGCCCGGGCGACGCGCAGCTGCAGCTCGAGGTTGCTGAAGCGCTCGCCCCGCAGCACCCGTGCGAAGGGCGCTTCGTGCCGGGGCAGCAGGCGCCCGGCCGGGTCGTACAACGCGAGCCCCGTGGCCGCCACCGCCTCAGCCACGCTCGGTAGCGGGAGGGGCGACGGCAGCATTGCGTACTGGCGGGCCGTGGAGTTCAGCAGCACCAGGCTCCCGTCGGGCCGAAACGCACACACCGCCTCGTCCAGCGTCTCGAGGATGGCCTCGAGCTGCCGCTGGTGGGCCTGGAGCGCCTGCTCGGCCTGGCGCTGGACAGTGATGTCCTCAACCACCACGCCGGCGCCCACGAGTGCGCCATCGGCGGCGCGCACGGGAAAGTAGCTGCCCCGCCAGATCCGCCGCTCCCCGGGCGCGGCCGCGCTCTCGCCGCTGACCTCCTGGTTGAGCACGGGCGCGCCCGTCGCCAGGACCTGGCCGTAGAGCGCCTCGAGGGTCGCCGCGTGGGCCGGCAGCACCTCGCGGATGGTGCGCCCCAGGTGGGCGGCCGCCGGGAGCCCGTTCATGGCGGCAAGCTGCGCGTTGAGGTGCTGGAAGCGCAGCGCCGTATCCATCAGAGCGATCCCGATCGGCGCGTGGGCCAGCAGGCTCTCCAGGCG
>JAAXUL010000018.1 GCA_013336035.1 Chloroflexales bacterium | reverse complement strand
TCCGCGGCGGCCTGGCCGCCCTGCGCATGGACTGGCTGCGGGCCGTGTCGCCCTTGTAGGTCATGGTGTAGACGGGGTAGTCATCCACCAGCCTGAGGCTTTCGAGGGTGGATTCCCCGTCATGGACTGCGCCGGCCAATCTGACGGGTGGGCGTCGGACCTGCACGGTGAGCGTCACCATCGGGAGCCCCTTTCAGCTAATCGTCGCCGGTGCCAGCAGAGCGTAGCAGTTGCTCTTCTCAGCGCCTTCTCAGCGGACGAACACCGTCCGCCAGTCGGCCTTGATGCTCACGACGGTCCAGCCGCGCTCCTTCTTACGCCGTGAAGGCCGTCTTCAGCGCGATCTCCTGCTCCTGGGTGAGGTTCGAGGCGATCAGATCGGGCTGCAGGCCGCTGTCCTTGATCGCCGCGATGACCCGGTCCTGCACCGCGCCGCTGGTCATCACGAAGAGGGCGGAGGTGCCGGGCGTCACCTTCTGGCGCACCTCGCTGATGAACTTGTCGTCGATGCCGATGTCGGTCATCGCGCCGGTGAGGGCGCCAATCCCCGCGCCGACCGCCATGCCGAAGAGTGGCACGAAGAACAGTAGGCCGAAGAGCATACCCCAGAAGGCGCCGTCCAGAGCGCCGAGACCGGCCATATTGTGCAGCTGGCGGGTCTTGGGCTTCTTCTTGTCGGCCGGCCAGGTGACGATCGCCGCGTCCTGCACCGTGATCAGCTGCTGCTTCTGCAGACTCTGGAGCAGGCTCTCCATCCGCTCGGCTCCGTCGGGCGTAGTGAACTTCAGGACGCTCATAGTTGCCATGCCTGTTTTCCTCCTAGACTGCCATTTCAATCGCCCGGAAGGAGGCCCTTCCCGGTGTGCGTTGCCCCCGTCACTGAGGAGACGGCGTGTCCCCGGCGGCACTATCGCTCTCACCCTCTCTGGTGACATTTGCCGCCGCTGTCACCTGTTGTGCGCCCGCGGCGGGCGCGGGCGCATCCTCGCTGCCGCGCACGCCAAGCGCGGCAGCGATCTGCTTGAGCAGCGCCATCTCATCCGCGTTGACCGGCCGGCCGATCTCCTCGTGGGCCGCCGTCGCCACGCGCCGCCCGATCCAGAGCAGCCAGAGCTTGTACTGTGAGGCCGACGACGGCGACTCCTTGGCGTCGACAATCCTGGCCGCCCGCGCGCACAGCTCGGGCAGCTGCTGGCGTAGCTGGGCGTAGTCGTCCGCCGAGGTGGGCCGCTGCGAGAGCTCGCTGAGCTGCGCCTGGGTCTCAACGTTCAGGTCACGGATCAGCGCGCTGGCCCCGTGGGTCTGGCCGGTCTCGCGCAGCGCCTGCCCCATCCCGATCAGCTCTCGGGCGAGCTGGAACGGGCTGCTCGTTCCGACCCCCATCATGGCCATGCCGATCAGCACTGGCGCTTTGCCAAGGAGCAACCACTCGTCCTGCGTGTAGTGCGTTCGTCGGGCCATAGACGTAGCCTTTACCGGTAGGCAGGTACCTCTATCCGGGCATTGTGGCGCTCAATAATGCGATATTCCGCCCTACAGGATCGCCCGGTTGGCAGCAGTTCCACGTGCTTACGCCCGCCATCGTAGCCGGCGATCTTCTCACGAAGTTCTCACACCAGAGACGATCCCGTACCGTCATTGCGCTACGATTGGTCGGGCACTGGCCCTGAAATCGTGATATAGTTCAGCGAGGCCAACGGCTTCGCGACACGACTTGCTCGAGCTAGAGACTCTTCACAAGGAGCTCTATGGCGAGAGACAGGTGCGCGTGCGACCGTCGCGATCGGTTTCCCATCCCACGTCACCGACTTTTCCTCGTGCTCCTCAGCATCCTTCTGCCAGGCATCTGGAGACCGGTAGCGGCCGCACCCCCATACACGCAATCCGAGCAGCCCTCACGCATCCCGCTGGGACCGGGCGGCGAGGCAGTATTCACGCGCCTGACGACGGAGCAGGGACTTGCCGATAACAACACGCGTGCTGTTTTGCAGGACCGCGTTGGCCTGATCTGGATCGGCACCCTGAGCGGCCTGAACCGCTACGATGGCTACACAATGGCCACGTATCGTCCCGTCCCCGGCGATATCACAAGCCTCAGCCACGCGATCGTTTACACGCTCTACGAGGACAGGAGCGGCGTCCTCTGGGTGGGCACCGAGGAGGGACTCAACCGCTTCGACCGTGCGACCGACCGCTTTACTCGCTTCCAGCACGACGACCAGAACCCGGAGAGCCTGAGCCACAACTCCGTGCGGGCGATCTACGAGGATAGCAGCGGCACCCTTTGGGTCGGCACGGCGGGCGGGCTCAACCGCTTCGACCGCGAGCGCGGCACCTTTACGGTCTACCAGCACGACCCCGCCAATCCGCAGAGCTTGAGCAGTAACGTCGTATCCGAGATCTACGAGGACAGCGGCGGCACCCTTTGGGTCGGCACGGCGGGCGGGCTCAACCGCTTCGACCGCCAGAGCGGTAGGTTCACGGCCTACGGGCACGACCCCGCCGATCCGCGCAGCCTGAGCAATGACTATGTGCAAGAAGTGCTGCAGGATCGCTCGGGCGTGCTATGGGTCGGGACCTGGGGGGGCGGGCTCAACCGCTTTGACCCGGCCAGCGGGCAGTTTGTCCCATTTCGCAACGAGCCCGGCAACCCGGCGAGTCTGAGCGATGATCGTGTCCAGTCCATCATTGAAGATGACGCCGGGGCCCTATGGGTCGCCACGTTCGGCAATGGCCTGAGCGTGCTGGATCCACAGCGGGCCGGCTTCACCACCATCACCGTCGATCGAAGCAACCCTGAAGGGCTGCGCAACACACGAGCGCTCGACGTCTACGAGGATCGCTCCGGCCTGATCTGGGTAGCCACCGAGGGCGGGGGCGTCTATGTGTACAACCCCTCCCAGAGCATCTTCGCCACGTACCGTCACGACCCAGACGACGATACAGCGCTTGCAAGCGACCACATCCTGGGCGTCGCAGAGGCGCACGACGGGCAGCTATGGGTTGGCACCCAGAACCGCGGCCTCGACCTGCTCGACCCTACGAGCGGGGCCGCGGCCCACTTCCCGCCAGACCCCGCCGACCCAGGAGCCCTCGGCTTCCCGACCATCTTCGGCCTCTACCTCGACCCTGCCGGCGCGCTCTGGGTCGCCACGTACGGAGGCGGATTGTACCGGCGCGACCCGGCGACGGGCCGCTTCACCGCCTACCGCCACAACCCGAACGATCCGAGCAGCATCAGCAACGACCGAGTGACGGCGGTCACAGGTGACCGCGCAGGCTTCATCTGGGCCTCGACGGAAGGGGGCGGAGTCAACCGACTCGACCCGAAGACGGGGAAATTTACCGCGTATCGCCACAATCCGGCCGACCCTACGAGCATCGGCGAGGGCCCGCTCAATACGATCCTCGTGGACCGGCAGGGGATGGTCTGGGCTGGTGGCTTCGGCAGCCTGAGCCGGCTCAACCCCGCGACAGGGGCCGCGATGCGCTTCCCGACTGATCCGAATGATCCCGGCGGCCTGGGCAACGATACTGTCGCCAAGATCTACGAGGACCGCAGGGGCGATGTGTGGGTGACCACCTGGGATGGCGTGCTGCACCGCTTCAACCCGAGCGACAACACCTTCGCCCACTTCAAGCCGCCTGAGGGCGAGACGCGCGAGCCGATCTTTCATGTGCTGGAGGCACCAGGCGCGTCCGAGGAGTCGCTGGGCCCGCTCTGGCTCGTCCGCAACCGCTCGCTTGCACACTTCGACCGCGAGAGCGAGACGATGCACGTCTTTGATCGTGCGAACGGGGTCCCGCAGGTGGAGTTCACCCGCGGCGCGCAAGTGAGCGCCGGCGGCACGCTGCTCCTGGGCTCTACGGGCGGACTGATTGTGGTCGACCCCGAGCAACTGCGCACCGATCCGACTCCGCCGCCGATCGTGTTCGGCGACTTCCTGCTCGCGAACCAGCCAGCCCCAATAGGCGGCGAGTCGCCGCTGGGGCAGACTCTCGACACCACCAGTGCGATCGTCCTCCCCTACGACGAGCGGATCGTCTCCTTCGCCTTCGCGGCCCTGGACTACCGCGCCCCGGGGCAGAACCGCTACCGCTACCGGCTCGAGGGCTTCGACAAGGGATGGAACGAGGTCGACGCTACCCGTCGCCTCGTCACCTACACGAACCTTGAGCCGGGGCGCTACGTCTTCCAGGTCACCGCGGCGAACGCTGACGGGGTCTGGAACGAGCAGGGCCGGGCGCTCACACTTGTCGTCACGCCCCCCTGGTGGGGCACGTGGTGGTTCCGAATCCTGGTGGCGGGCCTGGTCGTCGGCGCCGGAGCTGGCGCCTACGCCCTGCGGGTTGGCCGCCTGCAAGCCCAGCAGCGCCGGCTCGAACAGTTGGTCGCCGTGCGCACGAGCGAGCTGGCTGAGAAGACCGCGGCGCTGGAAATGTCCAACGCACAGCTCGAGACAGCGAGAGACGAGGCCGAGGCCGCGAACCGGGCGAAGAGCACCTTCCTCGCGACCATGAGCCACGAGCTGCGCACCCCGCTCAACGTCATCCTCGGCTTCGCCCAGGTGATGGACCGTAGCCCGACGCTGCCGCCTGAGCACCATCAAGGCATCCGTGCCATTCAGCGTAACGGCGATCACCTGCTCAGCATGATCAACAACGTCCTCGATCTCGGCAGGATTGAGGCGAGCCAGGTCGTGGTGGAGGAGGCGGTCGTTGACCTGGGCCTCCTCCTCGATGACCTCCAGCTGACCTTCGAGCGACTGGCCGCGAGCAAGGGGCTGTGCCTGCGCGTCGAGCGCAATGGCGACCTGCCCCGTCTCATCCGCACCGACGGGGTCAAGCTGCGCCAGGTGCTGATTAATCTGCTCGTGAACGCAGTCAAGTTCACTATGCAGGGCGAGGTTGTGCTCACTGCCTCCCAGCGCCGCCCCGCCCCGGGCAGCGCAGTTGGAGAACTGCTCTTCGAGGTCGCAGACACCGGCCCGGGCCTCACGCTCGAGGAGCAGGAGCACATCTTCCAACCGTTCGCCCAGGTCCAGCGCGGCGCAGCGCCAACAGAGGGCACCGGGCTGGGGCTCGCGATCAGCCGCAGCTACGCCCGGCTCATGGGCGGAAGCCTCACGGTCAGCAGCCAGCCGGGCTCGGGCGCCAGATTCGGGTTCACGCTTCCGCTGGTCCTGGCGGCGCCACTCCAGGATGTGGCCGAAGCCGTGCGCCGCATGATTGCTGGAGAGGTGCCAGACCCGGCGCCATCCGAGCAGCTAGACAGGCCCCCGGCACTCGACCCTGACGCCCTCGCTGCGCTTCCCGCCGCGCAGCTCGCCGACCTGGAGCGGGCCGCCATCGAGACCGACCCGGTCGCCCTCGAGACTGTCGTCATCGGCATCAGCGCTGTCGACCCAGCCCTCGCTCAGGCACTCGGCGCACATGTGAAGGCCTTCGAGTACCGGCAGATTTTGCGTGGTATTCGGGCCGCCCGAGGCTTGCATGGATAACGTCAAGCAACAGTTGCTGCCAGCCAGCATCCTTGTGGTGGACGACCACCATGAGAACCTGCAGTGGCTGTCCCAGATCCTGAGCGACGCCGGGTATACCATCCGCCCAACTACCGACTGGGAGGCGGCCATCATCTCAGCGCAGGCCAACCCGCCGGACCTCATCCTGCTCGACGTGGTACTCCCCGGTACGAACGGCTACGAGATCTGCAGGCTGCTCAAGGACGACGAGCGGACACGCGAGGTGCCGGTGATCTTCATCAGCGCGCTCAGCGAGCCGGTCGATAAGGTGCGTGCGTTTGGCGTCGGCGGCGTCGACTATATCAGCAAGCCGCTGCACGGCGACGAGGTGCTCGCGCGGGTCGCGACCCACCACCTGCTCCGGCGGATGCAGCGCCGGCTCCAGGAGCAGAACGACCAGCTCCAGCGTGAGATCGCCGAGCGGCAAGCTGCGGAGATGGCGCTGCGGGCGAGTGAGGAGCGATTTCGCGCCGTCTGGGAGCGCGCAAGCGACGCGATGGTGCTCGTCGATGCGGCAGGGCTCGTCGTCGCCGCGAATCCGGCCTTCTGCCAGCTCTTTCAGATGCGGCCGGAGCAGATCGAAGGCCACGACTGCGCCATCGTCTTGCCGCGAGAGCGGCGGGCGGCAGCACGTGATGTCTACCACAGACTCTTCACTGCAACCAGCTCGCTCGAGCCGCTCGAGACTCAGGTACATGGAGCAGATGGCGAGGCACACCAGATCGAGGCCCGCGTCGACTTCATCGAGCAGCAAGGCAGGCGTGTGGCGGCCCTGGCGATCATTCGCGATGTGACCGAGCGTCGACGGATGGAGGCGGCGCTCCAGGCGAGCCGCGCCACGCTCCGTGCAATCATCGACCATGCGCCCGTCGAGATCACGGCGCGTGACCTCGAAGGCCGCTTCACAATGGCGAACCGCAAGTTCGCCGACCTGGTCGGTCTGGATGAGCCGGAGCAGGCGCTGGGGAAACGGATCGAGGACTACTTTAGCCCGGAGCAGTGCGAGACGATACGGGACATGGATCGGCAGGCGCTGGCCAGCGGACAGCCGGTGGTGCGCGAGCTACCCATGGTGTACGCCGATCAGCTGCGCACCCGTCTCGTGATGAGATTCCCGATTTCTGATGCCGCCGGGAAGACCGCAGCGCTCGGCACCTTTGTTCAGGACATCAGCGAGCGGCGGCGCACCGAGCTCGAGCTCGAGCAGACCAACATTGCGCTCCACAAGCATGTGAACGAGCTCTCGACCCTGGGCAAGATCGTGGGGCTTCTGTCTGACCTCGCCGAGCTGCCGGAGGCGTTACGCCAGGTCTGCGCGCTGACAAGCCAGCTCCTCGGCTTTCACGGCGCCCTGATCGGCACCTTCACCCCTGACCACCAGAGCCTGGCGATACGCGCCCAGTTCACGGAAGACGGCAGCATACCCAATCTCGTCGGGCGGAGCATCGCGCTCGTGAAGCCCGTGAGCGGGCCGATAGATAGGCGCCGCGCGCTGCAGGAGCGGATTCTCGGGGCGATCGACGCGCCGCTGTCCGCGCTGGTCGGGACCAACCTCCACCTCCTACCGATGCGCTCCCACGGCCGGCTCGTCGGCGCACTGGTGGCCTTGCCCGAAGCGTCCTCTCGCGAGCTAAGCCTGAGCGACATCGCCCTGGCGGAGACGATCGCCGGTCATATTGCGGTGGCAGTGGAGAATGCCAGGCTGCACGAGCAGGCCCAGATCAACGCGGCTGACGCCGAGCGCCAGCGACTCTCGCGCGACCTCCACGACTCGGTCGTGCAGCTGCTCTACAGCCTGAAGCTTCTCACCGAGGCCTGGGCCACCCGAAGCGCCGCGGGGACGCTCGACGACGTCGCCGGACGCATGGGCCAGCTCGGGTCGATCAGCCAGCAGGCGCTCCGAGAGATGCGCCTGCTGATTCACCAGCTCCGCCCGGCGGTGCTGGAAGAGGTGGGGCTGATCGGCGCGCTCCAGCGCCGGCTGGAGCTTGTCGAGCAACGCCTCGGCATCGCGGCCAGAGTCGATGTGGAGGGCGACTTCACGGGGCTGCCCCACGCCCTGGAGGAGCAGCTGTTCGCGATCACCCAGGAGGCGCTCAACAATGCCCTACGCCACTCCGAGGCCGGCGAGATGCGGGTCTCTGCCCGCCTGGTGGACGGCGAGGTGATAGTAACCGTTGCCGATGATGGGCACGGGTTTGAGCTCACCACGCAGACGGGCGGCCTCGGGCTAACCACGATGCGTGAGCGTGCCGAGGCGATTGGTGGCACCGTCACCATTGCCTCGACGCTGTGGCAGGGTACGCGTGTGTCAGTCAGGGCTCCCGTACAAGCTAGCGTTGAGCAGGAACAGTATCCTATGCGTGTGGCGCCCACCTACGGGACGGGAGAGGCGAGCGCCATAGCTGGAGCAGCGCGATGAGCAACCCCATTCGCGTGTTGATCGCGGATGATCACCCGATCGTTCGCGAGGGGCTCGAGGCCGTCCTGTCCTTGCAGCCAGATATCGAGGTCCTCGACCAGGCGCATGACGGGATCGAGGCCGTCCAGAAGAGCCTTGAGCTGTGCCCAGACGTGGTGATCATCGACCTCAAAATGCCTCAGAAGGACGGCCTGGCAGCGATCACCGAGATCTGCGCGGCCCAGCCGCAGGCGCGGATCCTGGTGCTCACTAGCTTCGCCGACGACGACGGCGTCTTCGCCGCGATCAAGGCCGGCGCCCTTGGCTTCGTCCTGAAAGACTCGCCGACCGAGCAGCTGCTCCACGCCATCCGCGCCGTCCACCGCGGCGAGAGCGTGCTGCACCCGGTGATCGCGCGCAAGGTGCTGCAGGAACTCAAGCGGCCGCCGAACCCTCAGCCAGCCATGGAGCCGCTGACGCCGCGCGAGGTCGAGGTGCTCCAGTGGCTCGCCCAGGGACTCTCCAACCGTGAGATCGCCGCGCAGCTCGACATCGCGCCGCGCACCGTGTCGACCCACGTCCGCAACATCCTCGAGAAGCTCCAGCTCGCGAACCGTACCCAGGCCGCGCTGTACGCCCGGGAGGTCGGCTTCAAGCCTGCAGAGTAGCTTTCTCGCCCACCAGATCCCAATCGCGCGCCTACGTGCACTCACGTAGGCGCGCTATTCATCGTGCGGTGCGCGAGGCATGGCCATCTCGTCTACGTCAATTGACGTAGACAATGCAGCAATCAAGCGATCCCGACCCTCCTCAATCTTCCTACGCGAACCCCTCCACAAGCGGCCGAGCAAAATACGAAACTTGCCAATGTACTCGCAGTGGCGATGCGCTAAGCTCAGCGCATCCACGCTCCCAGCATCCTACATTGCCGCCTGCCCGCCGGTCACACCGCCGGCAGAGGCGATCGCGGTTATTGCGCCGAAACGCTAAGCCGATGGCCTGGCGCTGCGGCACGCTCGGCACGAGTCCCGAACTTGGAGTGGCAGATGACACAGCGACAGGTCTCACATATGCAGCTGGCGCCAGCGGGCGCGACCGCCCTTAGCGGTCGTCCTGCTCAGCAGATCGCGCACCGGTCGCCGGAGCTACGCATCCAGCTGTTCGGGTTCCCCCAGCTGCTGCTCGGCGAGCGGCCGGTGCTGCTCTGCCGGCGCGGCGCCGTGGCCCTCTTCGCCTACCTGGTGATGACGCGCCGTATGCACAGCCGGGACGCGCTGGTCGCCCTGCTGAAGGACGAGCTCGAGGAGGTGAAGGCACGCCGCTACCTGAGCAACGTGCTGCACGACCTCACTGGCCAGCTTGGCGACTACCTGATCGTGAGCCGCCAGACGATCGGCTTCAATCCCGCGCTGCCGTTCAGCTGCGACGTCGCCGCCTTCGAGGCCGCGCTCGGCGCAGCGGGCGCCGACGGCACGCTACGGCAGCTCCAGGCCGCCGTCGACATGTTCCAGCACGAGCTGCTCGATGGCTTCGCCCTGGGTGGCTCGGGCGCCTTCGAGGAGTGGCTGCTGTTCGAGCGCGAGCGCCTGAGCCGGCTCCTGCTCCAGGCCCTTGCCCGGCTCTGCGACGAGTATGCCCTCAGGGGCGAGTACGGCCCAGCTCTAAGCTGCGCCACCCGCCAGCTGGCGCTCAACCCCTGGGACGAGGCTGGACACCGCCAGACGATGTGGCTGCTCATACAGAGCGGGCGGCGGAACGACGCGCTGCTCCAGTACGAGCAGTGCCGCCGCCGCCTGGCCGACGACCTCGGCATCGAGCCGGAGCACGAGACGACGGCGCTCTACGAGCAGCTGCGCCGCTCGGCGGGGGTGTCCCACCTGGCACCCGCCTACCAGTCGTCCCTCCAGCCTGCCCGCGCGCGGGCCGTCGGCGGCCACGCCTGATGAAAGACAGCGCCACAGCAGCGCGCAACCCGGGGCAGAGCAGCGACGGCTGCACACAGCAGAGCCCGAGAGGAGGCAACTATGGCGAGCGAGCAGCAGCGACTCGACGAGGCACGCGAGGGCGCGGTGCCCTGGAAGAAGTGGGGGCCCTACCTCAGCGAGCGGCAGTGGGGCACGGTGCGCGAGGACTACAGCGCCGATGGGAACGCCTGGGGCTACTTCAGCCACGACCAGGCTCGCTCGCGGGCCTACAAGTGGGGCGAGGATGGGCTGGCCGGCATCTCCGACGACCAGCAGCGGCTCTGCTTCGCGGTGGCGCTGTGGAACGGCCGGGACCCAATCCTCAAGGAGCGCCTCTTCGGGCTGACCAACAGCGAGGGCAACCACGGCGAGGACGTCAAGGAGTACTACTTCTACCTCGACTCGTCGCCCACCCACGCCTATATGAAATACCTCTACAAGTACCCGCAGCAGGCCTACCCCTATGATGAGCTGCTCAGGGTCAATCGCGCTCGCTCACGCGACGAGCCGGAGTACGAGCTGATCGACACGGGCATCTTCGCCGAGGGCCGCTACTTCGACATCTTTGTCGAGTACGCCAAGGCCGCGCCCGAGGAGATCCTGATCCGGATCACGGTCTACAACCGCGGGCCAGAGGAGGCGACCGTGCACGTGCTGCCCCACCTCTGGTTCCGCAATACCTGGTGGGCCGGCGGCGCGGAACGGCCCCGCTCTGGCGAGTGGCTACCGGCACTACTGCGGCAGCGATTGGTGCCACCCACCCCGATCTGAGCGAGCGCTTCCTGCTCTGCGAAGCGGCCGCCGGTGCGGCGCCCGAGCTGCTCTTCACTGAGAATGAGACCAACTGCGAGCGGCTGTTCGGGCAGCCCAACCCGACGCCGTATGTGAAAGACGGGATTAACGACTACCTCATCCTCAGCCAGGTGGACGCAGTCAACCCCGAGCAGACAGGGACCAAGGCCGCGGCCCTCTACCGCCTGAGCATCCCCGCAGGGGCCGCGCAGGAGATCCGGCTACGCCTGAGTGACCGGACGCCGACGGCGGAGCCCGATGGCCGGCGCAAGCAGCCGCCCGCGACGTTCGACCGGGTATTCAAGGACCGGCTCCAGGAGACGGACGCCTTCTATGCCGCCATCCTGCCCGCTCAGCTCGACGCCGATGCGCGGAATGTGGCGCGTCAGGCCCTGGCCGGCATGCTCTGGAGCAAGCAGTACTACGCCCTTGATGTGGAGCGCTGGCTCGGCGAGCACAACGTCGACCCGCTACGCGACCAGCCAGGCGCCATCCGCAACCGCGACTGGTTCCACATGGTCAACGCCGACATCATCTCAATGCCCGACAAGTGGGAGTATCCGTGGTATGCGGCCTGGGACCTGGCCTTCCACACCCTGGCCCTGTCGATGGTCGATCGCGACTTTGCCCACCAGCAGCTGCTGCTCATGCTGAACGATCAGTACCTCCACCCCAACGGCCAGATTCCGGCCTACGAGTGGAACTTCTCCGACGTCAACCCGCCGGTCCACGCCTGGGCCACTCTGTTCGCCTACAACCTGGAGCGTAGGTCCGGCGGACCAGCGAGCCTCGATCTGCTCCGCCAGGCCTTCCCCTGCCTGCTGCTCAACTTCACATGGTGGGTCAACCGCAAAGACCCCAGCGGGCGGAATGTGTTCGAGGGCGGCTTCCTCGGCCTCGACAACATCGGCGTCTTCGACCGCTCGGCGCCGCTGCCAACCGGCGGGCGGCTCGAGCAGGCCGACGGCACCGCCTGGATGGCCTTCTACAGCCAGGTGATGCTGGAGATCGCGCTGAACCTGGCGCTAGAAGATCCGAGCTACGAAAGCATGGCGCTGAAGTTTGGGCAGCACTTCCTCTGGATCGCCTCGGCGATGGACCGGATTGGCGACAACCACGATGAGCTGTGGGACGAGCAGGAGGGCTTCTTCTACGATGTGCTGCGCCTCCCTGATGGCCGGGCAGCTCGCCTGAAAGTGCGCTCGCTGGTGGGCCTGCTCCCGCTCTGCGCGGTGTCGATCATCCCCGAGCGCTTCCACGGCCGTTTCCCCCGGCTCGCCGAGCAGGTGCGCGCCTTCCTGGCCAGCCATCCCCACGTCGGCCGCACCATCGCGCCGCTCGATCGTGTCGGCGTGAATGGCCGGCGGCTGCTGTCCGTCCTGGACGAGCGCAAGCTGCGCCGGGTGCTCGCCTACATGCTCGACGAGAACGAGTTCTTCAGCCCCTACGGGATCCGCTCGCTCTCGCGCTACCACGCGGCGAACCCCTATACCGTGCACGTCCAGGGGATGGACTACCAGGTGAGCTACCTGCCGGCAGAGTCGAACACCGGCATGTTCGGCGGCAACTCGAACTGGCGCGGCCCCATCTGGATGCCGATCAATGCGCTCATCGTACGCGCGCTGCTCCAGTACTACCTGTACTACGGCGACTCGTTCACGGTCGAGTGCCCAACCGGCTCGGGCGTGGAGATGACGCTGTTCGAGGTCGCGCAGGAGCTCACCAACCGCCTCGCCCGGATCTTCCTGCGCGGCCCCGACGGGCACCGGCCGGTCTACGGCGGCACCGAGATCTTCCAGCAGGACCCGTACTGGCGCGACCACCTGCTGTTCTACGAGTACTTCCACGGCGACAACGGCGCGGGGATCGGCGCGAGCCACCAGACGGGCTGGACCGGCGTGGTAGCCCGGCTGATCCAGATCTTCGGCTACACGCAGCCTGAGGTGTTCCTCGCGCACGGCTTCGGCAGCCCGCGCGAGGAGCCGGCCCACCAGGCGGCGTGAGCAAGCGCGGCCGCGGGCGAGCGCCCACAGGCCAGCCTGCGGCGCAGCCGGCGGCCGCGCTGCCGAGGCGATCTGGCAGGGCAGTCGCCCGACAGAGAGGACGATCATGGCGAACACCACCGTGCAGGCGCTGGGCAAGGCCGAGGCCTCGGGCAGGCGGCGCTGGCGAGTGCTGCTCGCCTGCTGTCTGGCGAGCAGCGCCAAGAACACCGAGCCGCCGCCCTGGATCTACCACCCGCCGGCCACCGCCGCGTTTAACGCCGGCTGGGCCACCTACGGCATCTGGATGAGCCTCGTCGCCCTCGGCGCCCTGGCCTTCCTGCTGGTCGGCGGCGTGCTCGGCGACATCTTTGGGCGGCAGCGCGTCCTGCTGATCGGCCTCGGAGGCCTGATCGCCGCCAACTTGCTCGCGGTGGTGGCGCCGACGGCGCCCTGGTTCTTCGCCTCGCGCTTTATCGCGGGGGCGTTCGGCACCCTCGTGCTGCCGCTCTCGCTCTCGGTGCTGTACCTGGCGTTCGCCGACGACGTCGCCCTGCGCGAGCGGGCGATTGCCGTCTATGTCCTGCTCACCAGCGCCGCTTTTCTGATCTCCGGGTTGCTCGGGCAGCTGATGGGCACGCTCTTTGACTGGCGGGCCCCCTGGGGATCCCGACAGCGCTCGCGTGTGTCGCGATCGTCCTGGTGCGCCGCGAGACAGTCGAGAGCGCGGTGCCACACGGCCGGCGCTTCGACGTGATCGGCCACGCTGCCTGGGCGCTGATCGTGCTCGCCTGGTCTTCAGCCTGCTCGCCTGGAGCAGCGACGGGCCCAGAGCACCGCTCGCTCTGGCGAGCTCGCTCACCGGCGTCGCGATCGGCGTCATGCTCCTGGCGTGGTGGGACTGGCGCACGCCCAATTCGATCTTGGGCCAGAGCAAGATCCAGCGCCGCGCCCTGATCGTCCTGATCCTCTTCGGCCTGTGTATGCAGTTCGGCTTCGTCGCCTTCACCACCCAGGTGCGCAATGTGCTCCAGGCGGTCTTTGGCTACGACGTCGTGCGCGCCACCCTTGCGCTTGTTCCGCTCCTCGTAGGCATGTTCGGGGCCGTGCTGTTCGCCGCGCGGCGGCTCGGCCACGCGGGCCCGCGCCCCCTGCTCGCCGGAGGTCTCGTGGCCGGCGCGGCAGTCTGCGCCCTGGCCGCGCTCACCAGCGCCGGCTCCGCCTACACCCCGCCCTCCATGCTTGTGCTGGGAGCATAGGCTTGTCGAAAAGCTTAGTGTCCTTTTAATAGCACGAGAATGCGCCTGCCCGTTGAAAAAGTCGCCAGAAGCCCGAAATAGACTTGTGATAGAAGGCATGACAGCATTCTGATGCCGTGAAGACCCATCAGTCACCTGCCGCTTCTTGAAGCCTCGGCTGTCCGAGGCGCCAGACAAGGCTTCACGACCCGCGTAGCTTCGCTATAGCCCAGATAAAGCACATTTGACAGGTGCCAATAGGGTTTCCCTGTGCAATGCACAGAAGCCATGCCTCCCTGTAAGGCGATAACACAATCAGCCGCTCCTGATTTTAGCAGGCAGGATGAAGTCGGCCGCCGTCGGCGCTGAGCGCAACAGATGTGTACCGCTATGATTGATCCTGGCGCTACGTCGGTGGTGGGGCGAGCATCACGAAGGTGTGGGCGACGATCTTCCCGCTGCGTATGACGAAGGTATCGCTCGCCAGGGCAATGAACGGCTCTGCCTTCCAGATCAGGTAGGCGACCTCGCGATGGATATCTTGCTGGACGACCGTCAGGGCGGCGATAAGCGTGGGCGGGGCGTTGCCGATGAAGCGCTCGAAGAAAGAGCGGATCCCGGCCAGGCCCACGATCGGGCCGCTCTGGGTGAACAGCACGGATTTCTCGGTGTAGTCGCTCATCACGGCGTCGACGCTCTCGCTGATCGCCTGTAGATGATGGGCCAGGGTCACTTCGATCGTCATTGCGCGGCTCCTTTAGTTGTGAGTTCTACAACAGGCCCCCTAGTACGGGCCGTTCAACGCAGGTGGTGCATCGTCTGACTGCATGGTTGGTAGCGGCGGTAGCGGCGGAATAGAGATGGGTGCTGGGGTAACAGCCCAGGCGATGAGCGGCTCACCGCAGTGCGTACAGTGGAGCGTGATTGCCCTCGTGTAGCTTGCCGTCTTAGCGCATGCTGGGCAGCGCGCCGGGCCGAACCACCCGGCCAGCCACATAAACAGCGCTCCGATGCTCCAGATGACGAACGATAGTGGGAGCGAGAGCAGCCAGCCGAGCACCAGGCTGGGCAGCAGGCCGGCAGATGTAGCGTTGAGGTCTGCGCTGATCACCGCCCCCTGCCCGACCATGGTCAGAAGCAGCACTGGCGTAATCGCCAGCGAGGCCAGCACGGCGAGGCTCCGCCGCCTCACCGTAGGCGGCTTCGGCCCCACATGCGAGCGGTAGACTCGGCCTGCAAACCAGCGCAGCGGCAGCAGCCAGGCGGTCAGGGCGATCGCCCACGCCATTGCGAAGGCAGGCGCAAGGAGCCAGCGATTTTGTTGTAATGACAGCACCCCGGGTGTAGGAGTAATGGCCCCGCCAAGCACTACCCCGCTCCCCACGAGGAGAGCGATCATCAGAAGTCGTCGAAGGGGCAGCAGGCTCTCCTGCCGAGGCCGGGTGCGATCGACAAACGCGGCCCGCTGGACCATCACGCCGACTGTGCCCACGAGCGGCACGAGACAGAGTGTGACAAACAGGCCCACCAGGGCGCCGAATGTTGCCACGGCGATCAGAAGGGCGAGGGCGAGGATTGCGTACCATAGAGTACTGTCCGTCTGTACGTCCAGGCGGTGGAGCAGCCATACTGTCGCGACATCGCCAAGCTGGAACGGCAGAGCGAACACGAGGCTACTAGCGCTCAGCCCTATGCCAATCAGGAGGCTAGCGACAAATACCGTCAAAAAGTCAACCTCAAACAGCGCTGATGGGTTTTCAAGCGCGTTTATGCGCCGCTTGTTCGATGGGTGGAGCGGCGCGAGATAGTCGCGTATCAACTGCCACAACGCGCGCCGCGGCGGCGAACTGCGCTGTACCACGATGCCCGGCACTGCCGGGGGCGCCCCCGCCGACGCCTCAGGCCCAGGCGCCGCTCGCCGCTCGAACCCGTCGATAAGCGGCGCGGCGCTACCCAGCCACTGGCGCGCGCGGGTGTCGGCGTAGTACTCGCGAACCCGTAGCACGCTCGCCCGAATAACCTCGATCAGGGCGGTTATCAGCACTGCGCTGACAGCGATTTGCATAATGACGCCAAGAACCATCACGTCATTCTGGTCGCTCATCCCATTCAGGCGGCGGCGGCTGACATAAAAGAGCAGAAAGCCGATGGTGATTGTTGCGAGTACGGCCGCGAGCTGGGTGAACGTACGCCCGAGCTCGATTGAGAAGGTCGTCCGGCTGACATCACGGTTGGCGACATGGCCCAACTCGTGGAGGAGCACGCTGAGAAACTCCTTCGTGTGCGACGCGTTGAGAAACGCCGCATGCATCCCTTCATTCAGGCAGAGATGCTGCCTATCACGATAGCCGAAAGCCATCCCTGCGTTCTTCAGATGATCAGCGGAGCTGTCATTCCAGTGGAGATCTAGGCGCTGCCCTGCGACGGCGGGCAGGTTTTGCATAACCTGGTCGACGTGGGTGGTCATGCGCTGGAGCGACGCCCGCTCAAGGGCGTCACCGCCCGGCGGCGGAAATAGCTCCCACTGCTCACGGGCCACCAGAGCTCGCGCCGCACGCCCGGCGCGCTGATGGGCTATACCGAACAGAAGCAGCACGATCACAAACGCGCCAATGATGCTGATGCCTTTGGCGGTACTGTCAGGGACGAAGGATGGCAGCACTGAATAGATAGCATAATTGGCGAGGCCGAAGGTCGTCCCCACCGCCGCGATCACCAGTAGGAGGTATCGCATATCGGTTTCGACAGGGAAGGCGAGCGGGTTGAGCTGAAACACTGGTCGCGGCTCGCTTGATGGCATTGCGCTATCCCTTCACTGGGTCTTCGCGAGCGCGAGCCGGGCGATCAGCATGGTCTCAACCGCTTTGGCCTGCGCCGGGTCGAGTCTGAGCTGCGGTTGTTGGATCTTGATAACCGCACTGATCGTGGTGGCGATGGTTTCGAGCTGGGGCTGGGTGAAGGCCGGCTCGGGCTTGGTGAAGAGCTTGCGAACCTTCTCGACGATGGCGTCGGTGACCTCCTGATGAAGCGATGTGGCGACCGTGGCCGCAATGGCTGACACCATCGGCCCGATCAGCGGGAAGACGGTCTGCGAGAAGGTGTGGATCATCTCCACCGAGCCCATCCCCAGCGGGCGGTCGACACTCTCAGGCTGAGCAGTGAAGCCCGCTGGGTCGGCGAAGTAGCGGTCGCGCGTCTTCACATAGAGCGGAAGCTCGTTCGGGGCCTGCTCGCGGATGAGGCTGTAGGCCGCCTCGTTCATAAACATGCGCCACTCCTGAGTGTCTGTCTGCATCGACATTCTCCTTGTAGTGTTTACATAAACCTACTCTATCTTCACTGCCAGGTGGCCCACCTCCACGGTACTAGAGTCCCGTCGCTTCTCCACCGGCCTGTCGTACCGGTGATCGCCTGCGCCAGCCGCGTCGCCATGGTCCCGCTGGTAGGTGAAGATCAACTGGTAGACACCGTGGGGCCACTCAGCGGCGCTGGTTGACATAATGAGAAGCTGCGTGCTGTCTGCATCATGAAAAACCTGCGGGTTTTCTAGCTTGCTACTGCCATCCCGCCTAAGCCTTAGGGTGGCCCGTCCCACGTGTTCGCCAGTCGGGTTGCCCTGTTCGTCGCGCAGATCTAGCCGCAGGTCAAGGCTCTCCGGGCTGCGCACCCACAGGCAGAATGGTTCGTTATTGGTGTTGCGAAGCAGGTAGAGCTCAACGTGCGGCGCGAAGGGCAGATAGTAGAGACTCTGCGCTACGGTTTCAGCCAGGGCTCGGAAGGCCGCATCGTGAGCTGCGCGGGCCTCGCGCAGCGCCAGCTTGTGGGCCTCCAACCCCGCTCGATCGAGCGCTTCGAAGCGATAGTCGATCTGGCTGCGCTGCCAGCTCTGTGATGTACGAGCAAGTTCGTCGGCCGTCTGTAGGAGAGCATCTTGCGTTACCTGGGTGGCAGGCAGCGCTGCCGTAACATTAATCGGCGCGTGCTCTTTTCCAGATTCTACCAATTCGCAGAAGCCATCAAAGGCTGAGGTGGTGAAGTCTACCTGGAACAGGAGCCCGCCTCCCTCGCCGCCGCTGACTAGCAATTCATAGCGCGCATTGGGCGCCAGCTCGCCACTCACCCGCTGTGCCTCCAGGACATCGTCCGCTTCTGCGGCAGCGTTGCTCATTCCCACCGCTGGCCGGTGCGCGCGCCACAACTGCTCCTCGTGCAGCAGGCTGGCGCTGCCGGCCTTGCTCCATGTGGTGGTATACCCATCGATCACGCGACCCTCGGCGCTGCGGATCAGTATCTCCAGGGTATGCGGCGGGTGGGCATACATCTCCTCCATGTTCGGCCGCAGGAAGCGGATCGCAAGATCATCTTTTCGGAAGACGCGCGTGGCCTGCTGCTGCGGGTTGGACCACTTGATGTATGGTGCCAGATTTGTGGGCGGCCCTTCGGTCTGGAAGAAGGCAACGTGACGGTACGTCTGGTCCGTATCGCTGAAGCCCAATTGCTCCAGGATAGGGGTATAGAGCGTCTCCAGGGGGTTATTGGTATCGGCCAGTTTGCCACGCACGCTTGTTTCGATTTCCAGCCGGTAGTAGCTCCCCGGTCGCAGAACGTTCTGCGGGTCTCTATCATCGCCATCGTTTATTTTGCACTGGGCGACAGCCCGCAGCGCTCGCTCCGCTTCCGCTGCGGTCAGGTAGCAGATCTCGGCAATCGCACAGTCGCCCAGCCGGAGCATGCTCAGGCAGTCAAAGCCCCTGCTCCTCCGTCTCGGCTATGATCACATGCGGATAGTCAAACCCTGCGTCCTTACAGCGGAGTGTCTTCATCGGCCCCTCCTGTGAATCTTATAGATCCTCGACCATGACCTCGACGCTGAGCGCCGCGGCCCGCGCGAGCGTCGTGTAGACCGGGCAGCGCGATTGGAATGCCGCGACCAGGAGCGCGGCCTCCGCCTGGCTTGGGCCGCGCAGCTCCAGCCGGACCCGCACCGTCTGCACGCGGGGGTCGACCGGCTCACCGCACACCCCCCGTGGGTCAAAGTCCCCTGCGCACGTCACCGTGATGGCGGTAAGCGCGATCCCCTGCTCTTGCGCGACCCGCTCGCAGACAAAGGTCCCACAGGCGGCCAGCGCGCCAAGCAGCAGATCCAGCGGGTTGAGCTCCTCGTTGGGGCCACCGAGCGGTGCGGGTGAGTCCACCACAGTGTGGTGGCCGCGCGCCGAGAGGATGGCGCGCCCAGGGATGCTGGAGAGCCGGACCATTGCCGTCGCGGTTGCCAGTGGTGTGCTCATCCCAACTCCTTATCTACGGGTGGAATCCAATTGCTGGAGTAGCTGCAATGCGTCGGCGTACACCCAGATCTCAGCAATGCTGCCGGCGACGAACCGGTAGATCGTTACGCCAGTCCAGAGGATCTGGCGCGCGGTTGGCGGGATGCCCCAAAAGACATCGATGTGCGTGGCCCGCATGGTCCAGCGCGTGACCACACGATCGTCCGCGACAATCGTATCCTCAGTCATAAAGTACGCATCGGGGAACGCCGCCCGCGCGCGACTGAAGGCGTGTTTCACCTGTTCCAGGCCACAGAGTGGTTCGCTCGCCTGCGGATAATTCACACAAAGGTTCTGCCCAGCGACCTGATCAATCGCCGCCAGCTTTCCCGTGTTGAAGACCTCGTCCATGACCCATTCGATGATGGCTTCATTCGTATGTCGTGCCACAGCTAGCCTCGATCGGTAGCCATTGACGATCCGGCAGCCGCTGCGGCTCCGTCCGCAGGGTCGCACGGGTAGCAACCATAAGCACGCATGTGCGCCCTATGCCGTGTCGGCTGCGCATATTCGCATCCAAGCTGCTACATACGGTCTGCGCGACGTGCTATGATAGAGCTATCATTCGCCCAGGCAACCTATAGTCCGTTTTAGGCCGCACGCATGCACCAGTCGTGGATGAGCGTTGATTGGTGTTCGTCGATCGTCTCTGTTGCATTACAGCATACCCACGCCGCGAATGGAAGCTGCTGAGGCATAGAGAACCGATACAGAACCCATATATGGGTTGCGCGTGGCCGCTCACGTAGGAGGTGCTCATGGGCGACGCACCAGTCTTCGACCAGTGGCTCAAACACCGGCGCAAGGCCCTTGGGCTGACCCAGGACGCCCTGGCGCGCCAGGTCGGGTGCGCGACAATCACGATCCAGAAGCTCGAGGCCGGCGCCCTCCGGCCGTCAGCGCAGATTGCCGCACGGCTGGCCAGGCACCTTGAATTGGCGCCGGAGGACGGCCTCGCCTTTCTCGCGGCCGCACAGACGGCAAACACACCCCTGCATACGCCTGGTTCGCGCCGCTCACGACTGCCGGCCCCGCCGACACCGCTGCTTGGTCGTGGGCCATTCATCGCCGCGGTCTGTGCGATGCTCCAACGGGCCGAGGTGCGGCTGGTGACGCTCAGTGGTCCCCCTGGCGTCGGCAAGACCCGCGTGGCCCTCCAGGTTGCCTATGAGCTCCAGGCGACCCTGCATGATGGCGCAGTCTTCGTTGCGCTCGCGCCGATGCATGATCCCGATCTCGTGCTCGCGAGCATTGTGCAGGCGCTGGACCTGCCGGAGGTGGCCAGTCAATCCTGCCTGGAACGGCTCACGACGGCGCTCCACGCCAGCGAGCGCTTGCTGGTGCTCGATAACTTTGAGCAGGTGATGGCGGCGGCCCCGGCGCTCAGTGCGCTGCTGGAGGGGGCGCCCGCGCTCAAGGTGCTCGTCACCAGTCGGGCGGCGCTGCATCTCTCGGGGGAGCATCAGGTGCGGGTGCCACCGCTCGCCATGCCCGACCTGCACGATCTGCCACCCCTGGCCGCGCTGGCCCAGGTGCCAGCGGTCGCCCTGTTTGTCCAGCGCGCCCAGGCGGTCGCGCCAGGGTTCGTGTTGCAGGCGACGAATGCCGGGGCTGTGGCCGCGGTCTGCCAGCGGCTCGACGGCCTGCCCCTCGCGATCGAGCTGGCCGCCGCGCGGAGTGTGCTGTTCACGCCGCAGGCGCTCCTCGAGCGCTTGCAGAGTCCCCTTGCGGTCTTGACGGGTGGTGCACGCGATCGGCCCGCGCACCAGCAAACCCTCCGAAGCACGATCGCCTGGAGCTATGATCTGCTGCAACCGCGTGAACAGGCGCTCTTTGCCCGCCTAGGCGTCTTTGTTGGAAGCTTCACAAGCGATGCCGTGACGGCAATCTGCACTGATGCTGAGGATGGAGCGCTCGATGTGCTCGACAGCCTCGCGCTATTGTTGGATGAGAGTCTGCTTCAGCACGAGCTCGGCACAACGGACGAGGTCCGTTTGCGCATGCTCGAAACCATTCACAACTACGCCCTGGAGCAGCTCACGCGAGCCCAGGAGGGAGACGGCCTGCGCGAACGCCACGCCCGCTACTATGTCCAGTTCACGGAACAGGCCGAGGCGGAGGTCCACGGACCACAGCAGGTGCGCTGGTCAGATCGGCTGGAGCAGGAACATGAGAATATCTGTGCAGCGATATCCTGGTCGCTGCACGCGAGCGTGCCCGACGTCGGATTGCGGCTGGTCGGCGCCCTCTGGTGGTTTTGGATCACGCGAGGCCACACTGTTGAGGGACAGCACTGGTGTACCGCCTTGTTGCCCCTGGTCGACCGGGTAGCGCCAGCGCTACAGGCGAGGGCGCTGCTGGCAATCGCAACCCTGGCGTCCTATCACGGCCAGTCGGCGCACAGCGTCGCGCTGCTCGAGCAAAGTGCTGATCTCAGTCGTCACACCGGCAACCGGCGTGACACCTCCGTGGCCTGGACGCTGCTTGGGCTTCAAGCCGCATATCGTGGCGAGCGTGCGCAGGCCGCCGAATGGCATCGGCAAAGCCTGGCGATCATGCGCGAGAGCGGTGATATATGGGGCCTGGCGGAAGCCCTGGGCAGTCAAGGGATCTCTGCATTCAACCTCGAGCAGTTTGAACAGGCCGCGGCGAGCCTGACGGAAGCGTTAGGCTTATTCCGAACGCTCGGTGATGTGTGGTCGATCACGTATGCGAGCACCTATCTGGGCCTCATCTTCGTACGCCAGGGCGATGATGAGGCGGTCACACGCATGTTCACGGATAGCAGCTTTATGCACAACTTAGATCTGCGGGTGAGCATCCCCGAAGCGATTGTGGGCCTGGCTGCGACCGCGCTCATCCAGGGACAGGTCGAGCGCGCCGCCCGGCTCGCGGGTGCCGCCGACGTGATCCGCGAACGCTTTGGAACTTTCATCTCACCGATCGTGCAGGCGATCAGTACGGAGTATATCGCGCGTGCCCGCAGCCAGCTGGACGAGCAGCGCTTCACAGAGGCATGGGAAGCCGGGCGAGCAATGTCGTTTGAGCAGGTGATTGCATACGCCGTAGACGAGACGGACACTGGCGCGAATGCAGCGGCTGGCCGCCGCGACGTGCGTGAGCCCCTCGACGCCAGTGGTTCGCCATCGTGATGATGCAGGCTCGCGCCGCTCCAGTTTTAACCGGGCGGTGTCGCTGGTAAAGCGCCAGTCAAGCGTAGCCTTGGCCGCATTCCGGCGCTCGGCCCAGGCAGCGGGCTCGCGGCGCAAGGTCTCCTGATCAGGGAGCCGTCACAGAAGCGCTCTCGATCAACAGGGTCAGGGTGGCCGAGGCGGGCCCGAGGATGGTCAGCGCGCCAGCGACGACCAGGGCACGGTCGGCCCAGCGTTGCAGCCTTGGCAGAAGAGAGGTCAGGTTAGTGCGCATGCATGATCGTCTGGGCGGCCAGCTGCTCCTTGATCTGGCGCTCCACGGCGGCCAACTCGCTGGCAATGGCCTTCAGCAGGGTCGTCAGCGAGGTCTTCACCAGCTTTTACACAATAGCCAACCATTGACTTCCGCTGACTTCCGCTATGAGCGGCCACAACATCGAACTTGAGAGCTTGTCCAATATTTCAACGCTGGAGAGAAGGGTTGCACAGTAAACGGGTGTTCGTGGCGTTGTAATGCCATGAAAATCCCCTCACTGGTGGTGGACTGAAGGTGTTGAAGCCGACCAGTCAGACCAGGAGGGGTGCGATGATCGTAGCACCTGTGGCGGTGCCTGTCCAAAGCGAGGCGTACGAGACGGACCTGACCGATGCGGAGTGGGAGATCCTGCGACCCCACCTGGAGGTGCGGGCGAAGACGGGGCCGGAGCGGAAGGTCGATCTGCGGCGCGTCTTCAACGCCCTGCGTTACAAGCTGCGGACGGGATGCCAGTGGCGCTTGCTGCCCAAGAGCTTTCCGCCAAAGAGCACGGTGAGTTACTACTTTCAGCAATGGACGAAACAGGGCGTCCTGATGCGCTTGAATGACCTCTTGCGCCGGCAGGTACGTACGGAGGTCGAGGGGCGGGAGCACGTCTATGATGGGGCCGGCGCCGTTCGTGTGTTCGAGGCGACCGCACGGCGGGGCATTCGGCTCAAGAAGATCTGGGCCGATCAGACCTATCGCGGCACCCTGCGGGCGTGGATGGCCGAGCGACAGCTTGGCGATCTGGAAATTGTGGATCGGCTGCCCGGTCAGCGCGGCTTTCAGGTCCAGCCGAGGCGCTGGGTGGTTGAGCGGACACACGCTTGGATGGGGCGCAACCGCCAGTTGAGCAAGGAGTACGACCACAACCCGCACTCCTCCGAAAGCTGGCTCTACCTGGCCTCCATCCGGCTCCTGACCCGCCGCCTTACCAAAGCGGCGTAACCGGAGGAGGCTCCGCGCTTGGAATATTGGACAGGCTCTCAGACTCGGACTGGGAGCGGGCCTCGACACAGGAGCGAGGCGCAATCCTCATAACTCCCTCATCGCCCGGTCATC
>JAAXUL010001157.1:742-2836 GCA_013336035.1 Chloroflexales bacterium | reverse complement strand
CATTGCCTACGCCAAGGAGAAGGGCATTGACTTCGGCGGCGCCGATAGCAGCTTCGTCCAGGGCTGGACGGCTATGTCGATCCTGGTTGCCGGCATCGAGAAGACCGTTGCCGACGGCAAGGAGCTGACCGGCGAGAATATCAAGGCCACCCTCGAGACCCTGAGCGACTTCGACACCGGCAGCGTCACCCAGCCCATCACCTTCACCGACACCGACCACGCCGGCTCCAAGGCCCTGCGCGTCTTCCAGGTCAAGGACGGCAAGTGGGGCGCGGTTACCGAGTTTATGACGGCAGAGTAGTTAATTGTGGGGGAACCACGGTCCCCCACGCCCCCGCTGCCGGTGGGGGCTCCCACGCCCCCGCACCCGAGGCACGCAGCCTAGCGAGGTCTCAGGGGCCAGGCCCCTGAGACCTCTACTTAATTTATGCTCGCACTTAACAACATCGAGGTCATCTACAGCGACGTCATCCTGGTGCTGAAGGGGCTCTCGCTCGAGGTGAAGGAGGGCCAGATCGTCGCCCTGCTCGGCTCGAACGGGGCCGGGAAGAGCACGACCCTCAAGGCGATCTCGGGGCTGCTCAAGCCCGAGAACGGCGCCGTGACCGACGGCGAGGTGCGCTTCCTCGGGCAGCCCATCCACAAGAAGGACGCCGCCGCGATCGTGCGCATGGGCATCTTCCAGGTGATGGAGGGCCGGCGCGTCTTCGAGCACCTGACGGTCGAGGAGAACCTGCGCGCCGGGGCCTACACGCAGAAGGGCGCCGCGCTCAGCCAGGATCTCGAGCTGGTCTACGGCTACTTCCCGCGCCTGCGCGAGCGCCAGGCCCAGACGGCCGGCTTCCTCAGCGGCGGCGAGCAGCAGATGCTCGCGATCGGGCGGGCCCTCATGGCCCACCCGAAGCTGATCATGCTCGACGAGCCCTCTCTCGGCCTGGCCCCCCTGCTGGTCGAGGAGATCTTCCGCATCATCAGGCGCATCAACCAGGAGCAGGGCACGACCATCCTGCTGGTCGAGCAGAACGCCCGGCTGGCGCTGGACGCCGCGGACCACGCGTATATCATGGAGAACGGGCGCATTGTGCTCGACGGCGCCCCCGCCGACCTGAAGGACAACGCCGACGTGCGCGAGTTCTACCTCGGCCTCAACGAGGTCGGCGGACGCAAGAGCTACCGCGAGGTCAAGCACTACAAGCGCCGCAAGCGCTGGCTATCATGATGGGGAAACCAGGTTTCCCCATACCCCCAACTTATGGATCTCGACGCCTACCACCGCTCGTTCGATGACCGGGTGCGCGACATTGTCGCCTACGGCCACGAGCGCTCGCCCGCCTTCCACGCCCGCATGCAGGCCGCCGGCCTCGCGCCCGCCGATATCACCACCGCCGCCGACCTCGCGCGCCTGCCCGTGCTGCGCAAGGAGGACCTGACCGCGATCCAGAGCCAGGGCCCCGGCCTGGGCGGCATGCTCACGGTGCCAGCAGGCCAGCTGCGCCGCATCTTCCAGTCGCCCGGCCCGATCTTCGATCCCGAGCCCGACGAGCCCGACTCGTGGCGCTGGGCCCCCGCCTTCAGGGCGGCCGGCTTCGGCCCCGGCGACATCGTGCTCAACTGCTTCGGCTACCATCTCACGCCCGCCGGGGTGATGTTCGAGGAGGGCGCCCGCGCGGTGGGCTGCGCCGTCATCCCCGGCGGCATCGGCGCCCAGGCCCAGCAGATCGAGGCCATGGTCGCCCTCGGCGTCACCGCCTATGCCGGGCTGCCCAGCTACCTCAAGGGCCTGCTCGAGAAGGCCCAGGAGCTCGGCCACGACCCGCGGGGCTGGCCGCTCAGCCGGGCCTTCATGGCCGCCGAGCCCCTGCCGCCCTCGCTGCGGGCGCTCTTCGAGGAGCAGTACGGCATCCTTGTCTACGACGGCTACGGCACCGCCGAGGCGGGCAACCTGGGCTACAACGGCCCCGAGCGCCACGGCTGGCATCTGCCCGACGACGCCCTGGTGCAGGTCTGCGACCTCAATAGCGGCGCGCCGCTGCCCGCCGGGCAGACCGGCGAGGTTGTGGTGACCCTCTTCCGGCACGACTACATCCTAGTGCG
>JAAXUL010001157.1:0-732 GCA_013336035.1 Chloroflexales bacterium | reverse complement strand
AAGGCGGCCCCCCGGCCAGCCTACCGACGCCGCGCCTGGTGGGCTGGCTCGGCCGCAGCGGCGACAGCGTCAAGGTGCGCGGCCTCTTCGTCCACCCGCGCCACGCCGACGAGGCCCTGCGCGCCGTGCCCGGCCTGGCCGCCTACCAGATCGTCGTCACCCGCCACGAGCACCGCGACGAGCTGACCTGCCGCTTTGTGCCCGCCCCCGAGGCCAGCTCGGCCGAGGTGAGCGCCCTCGTCGCCGCCGCCCTCCACGAGTCCCTGAAGCTGCGCTGTAACGTCGAGCGCGTCACGGGCATCGCCGGGGACGCGAAGCGCTTCATCGACGAGCGGACGTGGGAGTAGAGAATCGCTGAGGGAGGGCCAAGGCCCTCCCTCAACCCTCCGCGCGGCAGCGCGCCCCCCTACGGCTGCGCCGTCTGCGTCGTCCCGCTGATGATCCCCGTCGCGTCGATCAGAGGAGTGGCGCCGCCGGTGAAGACGGGCAGCTTGCCGTCCCACTTCTGGATCTGCTGGTAGCGGATCAGCGGCTCGGTCACGCTCTCGGCCAGCTTGCGGTTGGCCTCGGCCTGGGCCTCGGCCTGCACGAGCAGGGCGTTAGCCCTGCCCTGGGCCTCGACCTTGTCCTGCTCGGCGCGCACGCGGGCCTGCTCGAGCTGGTAGCGCTGCTGCTCGGCCTGCTGCTGGGCCTGGATCTTATTGTTGAGGGCCTCCTGCAGCGAATCGGGCA
>JAAXUL010001156.1 GCA_013336035.1 Chloroflexales bacterium | reverse complement strand
CTGCCCATCATCCAGCGCGAGTCGCAGGCCCTCCTACAGCGCCAGGCGGACGCCACCGAGATCCTCACCGATGTCCACAACCTCGAGCTGAGCGTCTTGAACGAGCACAGCGCCGTGATCCAGCTGGTCGAGGGCGAGGCGAGCGGCAGCCGCGAGCGCTTTGAGCGCGCCCGCAAGCAGGTAGAGAACCTGATCAGCTTCGGTGCCGCCGATGGCCGCATGATCCTGCCCTACGAGGCCGAGCTCAAGTCGCTCTACCTGGCGCTGACCCGGCGCCACGATATTGTCCTGGACACCCTGGCGGCGGGCGACCATGCCGCGGCCCTGCGGGCCATCCACGAGCCATCGACCGACGCGCTGCTCGACCGCATCCTCACCCTGGGCGATCGGGCCAGGGCCGAGAGCCGCGCCGCCCTTGACGAGGCCACGGTGGCGCTCCAGCAGAGCCAGTATTCCACGCTGGTGCGAGCGGCCGTCAGCACTGGCGCCGGCGTCACCCTGGCCCTGCTGCTCTCGTGGCTCCTGGTCAGCCAGGTGGTTCGCCCGCTCAACCAGCTCACCGCCGACGCCGAGCGCTACGCCGCGGGCGATGTGGCGGGCCAGCTCAGCTCGGGCGGCAATGCCACCCAGATCCGCCGCCTGCGCGACGCCTTCCAGCGCCTGCTCGACGTCAACCAGGCCCGCCAGGAGCGCGTGCAGAGCACCCTGAGCGAGCTCGAGCACCGCGTGGCCTACGAGGAGCAGCTACGCGCCACGGTCCAGGCCCTCAGCGTACCCGTCGTGCCCCTGCAGGCCAACACCCTGCTGCTGCCCCTGGTCGGCCACCTCGACGAGCAGCGCTCGGCCGAGCTGATCAGCAACCTGCTGGCCGCCATCCAGGAGCGACGGGCGCGCGCCGTAGTCCTCGATGTCACCGGCCTGGCCGATCTGACCGAGGACACGGCGCGGCTGCTCGGCCAGGCCGCCCAGGCCGCCCGTCTGCTGGGCTGCCGCATAACCCTGGTGGGCGTGCGCTCGGACCAGGCCCTGGCCCTGGTGGCCGGCGACCTCGCCGCCAGCGGGATCAGCGTCGCCCGCGACATCCCCGCCGTGCTGGGCCTTCCCTCGGCCTAAGCCTCCACCCCAACCAGGGTTGCGGATCGCCCCTGCCGCCGTGGTCATAGCACGTGGCCGGCGCGTTGCGCCAAATTTGTGTAAAAGTGGTACAATCGACGCCGTCGCAACCCTCCCCTAGCATAAGGAGCTGCAATGCACATCCTGGTGTGTTTGAAACAGGTGCCCCGCGATAACTCGGTCAAGATCAACGCCGACCTGAGCGTCAACGCCGACGGGATCGAGAAGATTATCAACCTGTTCGACGAGTACGCCATCGAGGAGGGCATCACCTGGAACGAGAAGCACGGGGGAAAGCTCACCATCCTCTCGCTCGGCACCGAGGAGTGGGTTGAGCAGATCCGCAGGGCCCTGGCGATGGGCGCCACCGACGCGGTGCTCCTCAAAGACCCCTCCTTCGCCAACCTCGACACCCTCGCCGCCGCGAAGGTCGTGGCAGCCGCGGTCAAGAAGCTTGGCGATGTCGATCTGATCCTGACCGGCCGCAACAGCACCGACGACGAGAGCGGCGCCTTCGCCCCGGCCCTGGCCCGCACCCTCGGCTGGCCCCAGGTGACCTACATCGGCAAGGTGCTCGACGTCGACCCGGCGGGCAAGAAGATCAGCGCCGAGCGCCACCTCGAGGCCGTGGTCGAGACGGTCACCGCCTCGCTGCCGGCCGTGGCCAGCGTGATCAAGGACATCAACAACCCGCGCTACCCCTCGCTGCTCAAGATTAAGAAGGTCGCCAAGATCGATCCGCCCGTGTGGACCGCGGCCGACCTGGGTGTGAGCGGCCTGACCTCCGCGTCCACCGTGACCAACCGCGTGCCCCCGCCCCCGCGCCCCAAGGGCGAGGTCATCGACGGCCCCGACGCGGCCGCCAAGGTCAAGAAGCTGGTGGACAAGCTGCTCGAGAACCAGATCATTTAAAGGAGGCCTCCATGCCGGGCGTTCTTGTCTCGATTGAGCAGGTCGGCGGCGAGGTAGCCGCGATCTCGCGTGAGTTGCTGGGCAAGGGCAAAGAGCTTGCCGCCGCCCTCGGGGGCCCGCTCAGCGCCGTTGTCATCGGCGAAAACGTGGGCGACGTGGCCGCGAAAGTTGTCGCCCTCGGCGCCGATAAGGTCTACACCGTGGCCGATCCGGCCCTCGCCGTGTACACCACCGATGGCTACGTGGCCGCTGCCAAGGCCGCCGTGGCCGCCGCCCAGCCCGCCCTCGTCCTCGCCGGCTCGACCTTCCAGGCCCGCGACTTCGGCGCGGCCCTCGCCGCCGACCTCGACGCCGGCCTCGCCGTCGATGTCACCGACCTGCAGGTCGCCGGCGGCGCCATCACCGCCATCCGGCCCTCGCACGGCGGCAACGTCGTCAACAACTACAGCTTTGCCCCCGGCAAGGTCGTGGTCGCCCTGGCCCGCAAGCAGAGCTTCGCCGAGGCCGCCGGCGACGCGAGCGGCGGCACGGTCGAGGCTCTCGCCCTACCCGCCACCGAGATCCGCACCCAGGTGACGAGCGTCGCCCCCAAGTCGGGCGCCGTCAACCTCACCGACGCCGCAATCATTGTTACCGGCGGGCGCGGCCTCAGCGACAAGGATAACTACTACAAGCTCATCCCCAGCCTCGCCGAGGCCATCGGCGGCGCCTACGGCGCCTCGCGCGCCGTCGTCGATGCCGGCTGGGTGCCCTATGAGCACCAGGTCGGCCAGACCGGCAAGACCGTCTGCCCCAAACTCTATGTCGCCTG
>JAAXUL010000357.1 GCA_013336035.1 Chloroflexales bacterium | reverse complement strand
CGCGCGCCACCGAGCTGCTCGCGCGCCTGGGCCTGGCTGATCGGCGCAACAACCTGCCCTCGCAGCTCTCGGGCGGCCAGCAGCAGCGTGTGGCGATCGCCCGGGCGCTCGTCCACGAGCCGGACATCTTCCTTGCCGACGAGCCCACGGCCAGCCTGGACACCGAGCGCGCCTACCAGGTCGTCGAGACTATGGCCGGGCTCATCCACGAGCAGAGCCGGGCCGGGATTATGGTCTCGCACGACCCGCGCATGTGCATCTACGCCGACCGCATTCTGCAGATGGAGGACGGCCGCCTGGTGCGCGTGCTCAGCGAGCGCGCCGAGATCGAGGCCTTCGCGCATGGGGGTCGGCCGCAGCGCGTGGTCTCTACGGCGCCTGCCTATGCGCTCTGAGGTATAATATGGGGCGCTAGCAGATTGGAGCTATGTCGAGCCCCCACACCATCACTACCGATAGCCTCACCAAGCGCTACGGCGAGCGGCTCGCCGTGGACAGCCTGAGCCTGAGCGTGGGCCGCGGCGAGGTCTTCGGCTTCCTGGGGCCCAATGGCGCCGGCAAGACGACCACGATCGCGATGCTGCTCGGCCTGGTGAGGCCGACGGCGGGGCGCGCGACCGTGCTGGGCCACGATGTGCTCAGCGCCCCCGCCGCCGCCCTGGCCCGCGTGGGCGCGATGATCGAGGCCCCCGCCTTCTATCCGTACCTGAGCGGTTATGACAACCTGCGTGTGCTCTGCCGAGCCGGCGGGCTGGACGAGGGGCGCATCGCGGGCGCCCTGGCCGCCGTAGAGCTGGGCGAGCGCGCCCGCGACCGGGTGCGCGCCTACTCGCAGGGCATGAAGCAGCGCCTGGGGATCGCCGCGACGCTGCTGCCCGACCCCGAGCTGATCATCCTCGACGAGCCGACTAACGGCCTCGACCCGGCGGGCACGGCCGAGATCCGCGCCCTGATCCGCGCCCTGGCGGCCGGCGGGCGCACGATCTTCCTGTGCAGCCATATGCTCCACGAGGTCGAGCAGCTCTGCGAGCGGGTGGCGATCCTGAAGGCGGGCCGCCTGATCGCCCAGGGCCAGGTGGCCGATCTGCTGCGCCGGGGCCAGGGGCTGCGCGTGCGCGTCGAGAGCGACCCGACCCAGGCCGCCGCGCTGGCGGCCACACTCAGCTGGGTGGCCGGCGTACGGCGCGACGGCGACGTGCTGCTGGTGGACGCGCCGGCAGCCCGGGCCGCTGAGCTGAACGCCCACCTGGCGGGCAACGGCGTGCTCGTCGCCGAGATCGGGGCGCGCGGCAGCTCGCTCGAGGAGTTCTTCCTGGAGGTGACTGGGGAGGTCAGCTGAGCTATGCTCCGCAATCTCTTCGCGGCCGAGTGGCTGAAGCTGCGCAAGTGGCCCGTAGCCTGGGCCCTGCTGGCGGCCTTCCTGGGCCTGATGAGCCTCTCGCTGGGCCTGTGGGCGCTGGTGGTGGCCCTGCACGAGGGCGTGATCGGCGGGGTGCGCATCGCCGCCCTGGGCGAGGCCCAGCTCGCGCAGATCAAGCTCCAGCTCAGCTTCCCGGGGATCTTCGGCGCCGTCCTGGGGCAGGTCAACGGCACGGGCGGCCTGCTGGCGATCTTCCTGGCGGCCGGCTCGCTGGGGGGCGACTTCAGCTGGGGCACGCTGCGCACGCTGCTGGCGCGCGCGCCTGGGCGGGGGGCCTACCTGCTTGCCAAGCTGCTGGCCCTGCTAGCGGGCCTGCTGGTGGCCGTGCTGATCGCCCTGGCCGTGGGCGCGCTGATCGCCCTGGCCGCGAGCGCCTGGCTCGGGCTGCCCTCACAGCTTACGGCCCGCGATCTGCTGGCGCTGACAGTTGGGGTCGGGCGGGCACTCTTTGTGATTCTGCCCTACCTGCTGGCGACCATGGCCTGCGCGGCATGGGGGCGCTCGGTGCTGGCGGGGGCCGGCGGGGGCCTGATCTTCCTGGCCCTCGACGTGGGCGCCGGCTCGCTGGGCTCGCTGGGCAAGGTGAGCGATCTGGCCCTATTTATGGTGAACCTGCTGCTCCAGCCGAACATCAACACCCTGGTGGTGCAGAACGGGCGGCTCTTCGGGCTCGACCAGTCAGTGCTGGCGAGCGCCCTTGACCTGGCACTGCTGCCGTCGCCCCTGCAGGCCACCGTGGTGGTGGCGGCGTACTGCGCCTTCTTCGGCTACGGCGCCTGGCGCTGGCTGGCAAAGCGTGATGTGACGGGGGCGCAGTAGGCCCAGGCGCTTACCAAGGTGGATGGGCGGCACACCCACCTCGCAGGGGGCTGCGCCCCGCTCGCCCTAGACTGCCGCGCCCTCGCGCGTCAGCTCCTCGCGCAGCTTGCTCAGCTCGATCTGGGCCTCGAGGAGCTGGCGGCGCAACTGGATGATCACCTCGACGCCGGCCAGGTTGACGCCGAGGTCGTCGACCAGGCGCCGGATAAAGCGGATCTGCTCGATGTCGTCGTCGCTGAAGCGTCTGATATTGCCGCGGGTGCGGGCGGGGCTGATCAGGCCGCGGCGCTCATACATGCGCAGGCTCTGCTCGTGCATGCCGGCTCGCTGCGCCGCCACCCGGATCGTGTAGGTGCGTCGCTCGTCGGTCATGCCGCCTGGTCCTCCTTGATGCGGCGCAGCTCTTCGAACAGCTCGCGCTCGCGGGGGCTGAGCCTGGTGGGCAGCTGGGCGCTGACGACGACGTACAGGTCGCCGCGGCGGTTCGAGCGCATGGCGGGCATGCCCTGGCCGCTGAGGCGGAAGGTGCGTCCGTTCTGGGTCTGCTCGGGGATATTCAGGTTAATCGTCTTGCCGGCAAGGGTCGGCACCGGGGTCTGGCCGCCCAGCAGCAGCGTGTACAGGCTGGTCTCGACCTTCACCGTCAGGTCGTCGCCCTTGCGCTCGAAGCGGCTGTGGGGCAGCACCTTGACGACCAGGTAGAGGTCGCCGCGGGAGCCGCCGTTCAGGCCCGGGGCGCCCTCGTTGGGCACGCGCACGCGGGTGCCCGTGTCGACGCCGGAGGGGATCTTCACAGTGATCGTGCGCGGCGAGCCGTTGGGGTTCGAGAACTGCAGGGTGCGCTGGGTCCCGCTGAAGGCCTCCTCGAGGGTGATCTCGACGCTCTGGTCGATGTCCTGGCCGTCCATACGCACGTTGAAGCCGCCCCCGCTGGCGCGGCCGCTGCGCCCGCCGAAGAGCGTCTCGAAGATGTCGGCGAAGTCGGCGCTGGGGCCGTACTCGGCGCCGGGGGCGCCGGCCTGCTCGTAGCGCTTCCAGTCGCTGCCGAAGCGGTCGTACTTCTCGCGCTTCTCGCTGTCGGAGAGGACCTCGTAGGCCTCGTTGATCTCCTTGAAGCGGACCTCGGACTGCTTGTCGCCCGGGTTGATGTCGGGGTGGTATTTGCGGGCAAGCTTTCGGTAGGCCTGCTTTATCTCCTGGTCCGAGGCGCCCCGATTGATGCCGAGGACCTGGTAGTAGTCTTTCATCGCTGTGTCCATTGCTCGCCGTCGGCGAGTGTGCTGACGGTCCTGGCTCTATCTTAGGAACTTGATAGGGGGGCTGTCAAGGTTGCTCTGTTAGAAGACTGTTAGCACACGAAAAAGCCCCCGCCGCCGTGGGCAGGGGCCGAAGTACACTTTTTTCGTCCGGGTCAGGCGACCTGGGACTCCCAGACGTTGGCCCGCCGGTAGGGGGCATAGACGGCGAGATCCCGGATCGAGCGCTGGAGATGATCGCGCTCAAGCGGGTCATCATAGCCGCAAATCAGACGCGAGATCGACTCGACAAGCTCGGGTGTGGGCGCATAGCGATAGACAGGGTCGCCATTCGCGGTGGCTGCCCGAAGCATGACGCCATCTTCTGCGAGCTCGTGAAGGGCCTGCGCCACGCTCCAGATGTCGCGACAGACACGGTCAGCAATGGCCCGTGGGGTCGCTTCCATGCGTGGGTTCTCGTAGAAGATCAGGAGTAAATGCAGCTTAACCGGGGTGTCAATCGCATGTTCTAGGAGCTGCTGCACAATGGGGTCCACCATCGACCGACCTCCTTCCGCGTTTGATCGTCATTGATCACACGTGTACCAGGGGAATGCCATCTCTAATATTCTGCTAGATAAGCGGGCCGGAGATTGGCTCCTGCGGCCGGGGAAGGAGCGATACCGGGGAAAGACTACCGCCTCAGGTCAAGCAGGCACTCTCTTGATTAACCCAATTATACACGAAGCGTCCGGGTTTTGTAAGGGGATTATTATTGGATTTTTGACCATTTGCGTTATAACTTCTCCACCCTCTGTGACTTCCCTCACAACCCCCCTCCCTACAAACGCCTCGCCCGGCACACAACGGCCGCCACTGGCGATATAATAGAGGGTGATACGATCACTGTGAGGAGGTAAAGCTATGAAGGTACGGGTCGCGGTGCTGGGCGCCACGGGCACAGTGGGCCAGCGCTTTATCCAGCTTCTTGACGGTCACCCCTGGTTCGAGGTCGCCGCTGTGGTGGGCAGCGAGCGCAGCGCCGGCCGCACGTACGGCGAGGCCGCACGCTGGGTTCTCGACACCCCGATGCCCGCACCGGTGCGGGCGATGACCGTCCTGGGCGACGTGGCCCGTCTGGATACTCCCCTGGTTTTTTCGGCCCTGCCCAGCAAGACAGCCGGCTCGATCGAGAGCCGCCTGGCCAGCGAGGGCCACATTGTGTGCTCGAACGCCTCGGACCACCGTATGGACGCCGATGTTCCCCTGCTGATCCCCGAGGTCAACCCCGATCACCTGGAGCTGATCGAGGTCCAGCGCCGCCGCCGCGGCTGGACGGGCGCCATCGTCACCAACCCCAACTGCACGGCCACGGGCCCCACCATGGCCCTGCGGCCGCTCCACGACGCCTTCGGAGTCACCAAGCTGCTGCTGGTGAGCATGCAGGCCCTCTCGGGCGCCGGCTACCCCGGCGTACCCTCGTACGACGCCGTTGACAATGTGGTGCCCTACATCGGCGGCGAGGAGCCCAAGGTCGAGACGGAGCCCCAGAAGATGCTCGGCGCTGTCCGCGACGGCGCGATCGAGCCGGCCCCTTTTGTGATCTCGGCCCACTGTAACCGGGTGCCGGTGCTCGAGGGGCATCTCATTTGCATGTCGGTATCCTTCGCGCGCAGGCCCATCCTCGACGAGCTGACGGCCACCCTGCGGGGCTGGCGCGCCCTGCCCCAGGAGCTGAACCTGCCAAGCGCGCCGCCCCAGCCGATTATCGTGCGCGACGAGCCCGAGCGGCCCCAGACCCGGCGTGACCGCGACGCCGGCCGTGGCATGAGCACCACCGTCGGCCGGGTCAGGGAGTGTCCGATCCTCGACTATAAGTTTGTCTGCCTGAGCCATAACACCATCCGCGGCGCCGCGGGCGGCTCGCTGCTAAACGCCGAGCTGATGTACGCGCAGGGGATGTTCCGCTAGGGCGGTCACACGACAGGGCCAGGGCGGCGCAAATTCGCCCTGGCCCGCTTGCCGAAAGCCTCTATGCAGCGCGCAACTATCGCCAATCTCACCGCAGACACGGTAGTCTATCGTGATCTCGAGCCTTGTGACCCCACATTGCCCCGCCTCGCCGCGCTGCGGGCCCGCCTGGGGATGGCGGGCGGGCCGCCGCCTCGCAAGCGCGACCTGGCCTACGCCCAGGTGATCCAGGCCCTCGCCCACGAGGCCCAGGCGGCCCGCGGGGCCCCGCCCCTGCGCGCCCTCGCCGTGATCGGCGACACCGAGAACGACCGGCTTCTGGCCGCCCATCTGCGCACCCTCGGCGAGCTGGCGGCCTACGGATTCATCGGCGAGGACCGCCCCGTCGCGCCCGAGGCGCTGGTCTGGCAGGACGATACGGCGACAGCTACGCGCTGGCACCTGCTTGGCCCATGGGCGGCCCAGCTCGAGCGCCAGGGCGTCGAATGGTCGCACACCGCCCTGCTTGTCGATATCGACAAGACCCTGCTCGGCCCCCGTGGCTGCTCTGACGGCGCCATCGATGATGCCCGCGCCGAGGGGGCCCTGGCCGTGGCCGCCAGTCTCATGCCCAGCCTCAATGTCCCACGCTTCCGGCGGGTCTACGGCGAGCTGTGCCGCAAGGAGTGGCACAGCTTCACCCTCGATAATCAGGACTATGTGGTGGCGACCGCTCTGCTGATCGGCAGCGGGGCCCTCGACCTCGAGGAGCTGCGGGCTCAGGTGGAGGGGGGCGACCCGGGCGGCTTCGCCGGCGCGCTCGCGGCCACGGCTGATCTGGTGCCGCCCGGCCTGGCGCCTCTCCACGCCGAGCTGCGGGCCCGCGTGGCCGAGGGCGACCCGACCCCCTTCAAGGCATTCCGCCGCGCCGAGCTGACGGCCACCCTCGACCGTATGGCCGACGGGCGCCTGACCCTCTGCGGGGCCCTGTTCAATCTCTGCCAGTCGCTCGCCGATCGGGGCGCGCTCTGCATGGCCGCCTCGGACAAGCCCACCGAGTCGGCCATGCCCTCAGCCGAGCAGGCCGCCGCCGGTGTGCTGCCCCTGCATCACACCCCTGCCATCGTCGAGTGATCGGCGGCCCGTGAGCTACAGGCCGGGCTTTAGAAGGAGCGACGGATGGAGGAGACGAAGCCCAGGGGCGGCCGCGGCTGGCTGATCGCCCTGTCGATCATTGTGGGGATCGTGCTGGCCTGCGCCATCCTGCCGCTGGGCGGGCTGGCCCTGCTGCTAGCGGTGGGCGGCGGCTCAGCCAGCGCCGGCCCGCTGCTCGCAGAGAGCTGGGATGAGCAGATCGTCGAGGGCGCCGGCGCCAGCCGGGTGGTGATCATCGAGGTCAGCGGGGTCATCGGCGCCCCCGCCGACGCCTTTAGCCTCCAGCCCTCGCACGAGAGCCTGCTGAGCCAGATCCGCCAGGCCTCCCGCGACGAGCGCGTGCGGGCGGTGGTGCTGCGGGTTGACAGCCCAGGCGGCGGGGTGGTCGCCAGCAGCGAGCTCCACGCCGCGCTGCTCGACCTGAAGGCGGCCGGCAAGACCCTGGTGGTCTCGATGGGCGGCACGGCGGCCAGCGGCGGCTACTATATCAGCGCGCCCGCCGAGCGGATCTACGCCAACCGCGACACGCTCACCGGCAGCCTGGGCGTGATCCTCTCGACCCTGAACTACCAGGAGGCCTTTGAGAAGCTTGGCCTTCAGAGTTATGTCTACAAGAGCGGCGAGATGAAGGATATCGGCTCGCCCACGCGCCCGCCGACCCCCGAGGAGGCCGCGGTGCTCCAGGCGATCGTGGACGAGGCCTACGACGGCTTTGTGCAGGTGATCGTCGAGGGGCGGGGGCTGCCCGAGGGGCGGGTGCGCGAGATCGCCGACGGCCGCGTCTATACGGGCGCGCAGGCGAAGGAGCTGGGCCTGGTGGACGAGCTCGGCGGCCTCGCGGAGGCCATCGCCGGGGCGAAGGAGCTCGCCGGGCTGGAGACTGCCCTGGTGGTGCGCTACACGAAGAGCACCTCGCTGCGCTCGCTGCTGCTGAGCCGCCTGAGCCAGCCCCAGCAGTCCGCCGACCCGCTCGGGCTGCGGGCGATCACCGACCCGCGGCCGCCCAGCCTCGAGTACCGCTGGATGCCTTAGACAAGGCTTCGCTGCGCGAGCGTCTACCCTTTGCGGGGGCCGCGGGCAACGGAGAG
>JAAXUL010001155.1 GCA_013336035.1 Chloroflexales bacterium | reverse complement strand
GGCGAGGGCGCGCGGCCCGACCAGCGCGCCCTCGCCTGCTCCGCAGCGTAAAGCGACCCCCGGTGCGTGCCGCCCATGTGACGGAGAGGCCGCGCCCGCCCCCGTCAGCGCCTATCCCCGCGCCGCGCTTTACGACACAGGCCCCGCCAGATGCGTGCCCACACGCGCCCCTGGCGGGGCCTCGTCGCGCGGGTGTGCTACAATCCCGGTATGGAGCAGCCCATCACCGCCGTCAAATCGTCGCCCGCTTTACTCCACCGCGCCAGGCTCCTGACCAACCTCTGCTTCGCTATCCTCACGGCCATGGTCATCGCCACGGCCGGCCTCAACCTCGCGCCCGCGTTCGATGATAGCAAGCAGTACCGTCAGGGCGCGCGCAACCTTGAGCAGGTGGGCGACCCTTACGCTACCACGCGCCCAGGCGATCAAGACTCTATCCCGTACCCCAACCCGCCCCTGCTGGCCTACCTGCTTGTGCCGACCCTGCCCCTCGGCGAGGGCGGTGGCAGGCTGGCGTGGTTCTGCCTGAATCTCGCGGCCTGGGTGGCCCTGGTCTGGCTGAGCCTGCGTATCGCCGGCCCGCCCTGGGCGCGGCGCCACTGGGGGCCGCTCGTCTTCGCGCTGGCGCTCAGCCCGCCGACCTACCTCTGCCTGCTCTACGGCCAGCTCGGGATTATGCTAGCCCTGCTGCTGGTGCTCGGCTTCGCCCTGGCCTCACGCCACCAGTCCGTCGCCGGCGCCACCCTGGCATTTGCCGCCGCCATCAAGGTCTACCCTAGCCTGCCCGCCCTCTACTATCTGCTGCGCGGCCCGCGGCGCGTGCTCGGGTGGGCCGCCGCCGTCGGCGCGGCCCTGCTGGCCGTCCCGCTCCTCTTCGATGGCCTCAGGCCCTACCGCTCGTACCTCGAGACCGTCCTGCTGAGCGACTTCTACCCCTACGCGGCCGAGTTCAATGTGTCGCTCATGGGCCTCTGGCGCCGGCTGCTTACCGAGACGCCACGCTTCGAGCCCCTGGCCGACGCGCCCGGCCTGGCGCTGACCCTCACGCTGCTCACGTCGCTGGCGGTCCTGGCCGTCTGCGTCCGGGCTACGGATGCGCCGGGTGAGCTGGGCGCGCTGCTCGCCTTCAGCCTGTGGTTCTGCGCCACCCTGCTGCTCTCGCCGATCAACGGCATCTATAACCTCGGCGGGCTGGTGCTGCCGGCCCTCGCCATCGCCCGCGGCCTGCGGGTCTACCCTTCGGCGGGGCTGGCCGCGGGCTATGCTCTGGCCACAGGGCTGATCTGCACGCCGCAGAACTGGTATACACCCTGGCCCGCCCTGGAGATGTCCCTCGAGCGAGGCTGGGGCCTTGTGGCCCTCGTCCCCCCGCTTCTGGGCCTCTGCGGCTACGTGGTCATCCTCGCCGCCCTCGCCCGGCGCCACCGGCGCTGGGCCGCGAACAGTGGTATGCTGAAAGAGGATTCCGCCGGACTATCGATCTGACGCCGGCGCCGCCCTCATATGTATGCCCAAGCTCCTGCTCCGCACCACTCTGCGCTATGCCCTGCGCCACCCCTGGCAGATCGGTCTCTGCGTGCTCGGGGTGGCCCTCGGGGTGGCGGTGGTGGTCGCCATCGACCTGGCCAACGTCAGCGCCGGCCGCGCCTTCACCCTCAGCGCTGAGCGCGCCGCCGGCCGCGCCACCCACCAGATCGTCGGCGGCCCCAACGGCCTCGACGAGGAGCTCTACCGGCGGCTGCGCATCGATCTGGGCATGCGCGACTCGGCGCCTATCGTCGAGGGCTACGCCCAGGCCCCCGCCCTCGGCGACCAGACGCTGCAGATCCTTGGGGTCGACCCGCTGGCCGAGGCCCCGTTCCGCCCCTACCTCAGCCCCTCCGCGGGCTCGGGCAGCGTCGACCTCAGCGCGCTGATCACCATCCCCTCCACCGCCCTGCTCTCGGAGGAGACAGCCCGCCGCGCGGGGGTGGGCCTCGGGCAGACCCTCGCGCTGCGCGTGGGGGCCCGCACGCTCGCGCTACGCGTCGTTGGCCTGCTCAGCCCCGCCGACGACCTCAGCCGCCGCGCGCTCGAGAGCGTCGTGATCACCGATATCGCCACCGCCCAGGAGCTGCTGGGCATGGTCGGGCGGCTCAGCCGGATCGATCTGATCCTGCCGGAGGACAAGGGCCGGGCCGGGGGCGGCTCTGGTGCGAGCGCCAGCGCCCCTGACCCTTCGTCATTGGCCGCTCGTCTTTCGTCGCTCCTCCCGCCCGGCGCCGAGCTGCTGCGCTCGGCGGCCCGCTCGAGCGCCCTCGCGCAGATGACGCGGGCCTTCGAGCTGAACCTCTCGGCCCTGAGCCTGCTGGCCCTGATCGTGGGCATGTTCCTGATCTATAACACGATCACCTTCAGCGTCGTGCAGCGGCGCACGCTCCTGGGCACCCTGCGCTGCCTCGGCGTGACCCGCGGGCAGATCGCGGCGCTCGTGCTGGCCGAGGCGGCCGCGATCAGCGTGGTCGGCTCGCTGCTCGGGCTAGCCCTGGGCGTCGCCCTGGGGCAGGGCCTGGTCGGCCTGGTCACACGGACGATCAACGACCTCTACTTTGTGGTGACGGTGCGCGGGCTGAGCGTCGACCCGCTGGTGCTGCTCAAAGGCCTGGCCCTGGGCATCACAGCCACTCTGGCCTCGGCGGCCGCCCCCGCCCTCGAGGCCACCCTCACCCCGCCGCGCACCGTGCTGCGCCGCTCGAGCGTCGAGGAGCGCGCCCGCCGGCTCGCGCCCTGGCTCGCGCTCGTGGGCGCGCTGATGCTCGGGG
>JAAXUL010000356.1 GCA_013336035.1 Chloroflexales bacterium | reverse complement strand
CGCCCATGAAGACAAGAAAGTAGCCCGCCTCAATGGCTGAAGACGCCACCGTTTACGTCATTGACAGCTTCGCGATCCTGGCGTACTTCCAGGCCGAACCTGGTGGGCCGATCGTAGGCGAACACCGGCGGCCAGTCGAGCGCGGGGGGCTGGGCGTCGCCCTTGGCCTGCTCGACGCGGGCGTCGGCGGGGGGCTGCGATGTGCCCTCCTGAGGCGGCGCGGCGGGCGCCGGGGCCGCCGCGTCGACGGGGCCGTCGCCGATGAAGGCGATCACCTCGCCGATGGGCACGGTCTGGCCCTCGGGGATAACGATCTTCTGGAGCGTGCCGCTCTCGAAAGACTCCAGCTCCATGGTCGCCTTATCGGTCTCGATCTCGGCGATAATCTCGCCCGTCTTGATCTGGTCGCCGGGCTTCTTGAGCCAGCGGCCGACCGCGCCCTCCGACATCGTGTCGGACAGGCGGGGCATAGTGATTTCACCCATAGGGGAGCTCCTCGCTAAAGCCTACTTCCTCTTCCCCTCGATCACCTTGCGGATCGTGTAGATCAGGCTATTGGCGTTGGGCTTCGAGGCCGCGGACAGGTCTTTGGCGTAGGGCAGGGGCACCTCGAGGCCGGCCACGCGCTGCACGGGGGCGTCGAGGTAGTCGAATGCCTCCTCCTGGATGGTGGCGGCGATCTCGGCGGTGACCCCATACGAGTACCAGTCCTCGGCGATGACGACGGCGCGGTTGGTCTTCTTAATCGACTCGATGATCGTCGGGCGGTCGAGAGGGCGCAGCGAGCGCAGGTCGACCACCTCGACGCTGATGCCCTCGTTCTCCATGCGCTGGGCGACCTGCATCGCCACGGCGGTCATGCGCGAGTAGGAGACGACAGTGACGTCGGTGCCCTTCTTCTTGACCTCGGCGACGCCGATCGGCACGGTGTAGTCGCTGTCCTCGGGCACATCGCCCTTGGTATCGTAGAGCGCGAGGCTCTCGATGAACATCACGGGGTCGTCGTCGCGGATGGCCGAGCGCAGCAGGCCCTTGGCGTCGTAGGGCGTAGCGGGGGCGACCACCTTCAGGCCGGGGCAGTAGGCGAACCAGTTCTCGAAGCTCTGCGAGTGGGTGGCGCCGAGCTGGCCGGTGCCGCCCGAGGGGGCGCGGATGACCAGGGGCACGCGCACCTGGCCGCCGAACATATAGTGGATCTTCGAGGCGTGGTTGACCACCTGGTCGATAGCGACCAGGATGAAGTTGATGGTCATGATCTCGACCACGGGGCGCAGGCCGAGCATCGCGGCGCCGACGGCGAGGCCGACGAAGCCCTCCTCGGCGATCGGGGTGTCGACCACCCGCTTGGGGCCGAACTCTTGCAGCAGCCCCTCGGTGATCCGGTAGGAGCCCTGGAAGATCCCGATCTCTTCGCCCATCAGCAGCACATTGGGGTCGCGGGCCAGCTCCTCGCCGAGGGTGTCGTTGAGAGCCTGGCGGTAGGTGATGATCGGCATCTCAGGCCTCCCCGCGGTTGATCTTGACGGCGCGGAGGGCGTCCTCGGGGCCGGGGGTGTTAGGCACCTGGGTGGCGTACATAAAGGCGAAGAGGTCCTCGTACTGCGGCTCGGGGCTGGCGTTGGCGAAGTCGATCGCCTCCTGGACCTCTTTGTCGACGCGCTCGGCGGTGGCCTTGAGCCAGGCGTCGTCGATGATCTCGTGCTCGTGGAGCAGGGCGGCAAAGTTGCGCAGGGGGTCGTTGGTCTCGCGGCCCTTGCGCACAAACTCGGGGTCGCGGTAGCGGTCGGCGTCGATCACCGAGTGGCCGCGGAAGCGGAAGCTGATCAGGTCGAGGATGGCCGGCTCGCCCTCTTTCTCGGCGCGCTCGCGCAGCCGTCGCACCGCGTCGCGGACGACAAGCACATCGGTGCCGTCGATCTGCTCGCCGTGGATACGGAACGAGGCCCCTTTCTTCCACAGGTCAGGCTCCGAGGAGCCCATAGCGACCGAGGTGCCCATACCGTAGCCGTTGTTGACGACGAAGAAGAGCACCGGCAGCTGCCAGAGCTTGGCCAGGTTGAGCGACTCGTAGAAGGCGCCGATGTTGGTCGTAGCGTCGCCCATCTGGGCGACCACGACGCCGGGCTTGCCCTGGTACTTAAGGGCGTAGGCGGCGCCGGTGGCCAGCGGCACCTGGCCGCCGACGATCGCGTAGCCGCCCATAAAGTGCTTCTCGGCGTCGAAGAGGTGCATCGAACCACCGCGGCCGTGGGCGACGCCGCCCTCTTTGCCGAATAGCTCGGCCATGATCGAGCCTGGCGGGACGCCGCGGGCGAGGATGTAGCCGTGCTCGCGGTAGTTGGTGAAGATATAGTCCTCGGGCTTAAGGGCGGCCATGAGGCCGACGATAGTGGCCTCTTCGCCGAGATTGAGGTGGCAGTAGCCGCCAATCTTGGCCTTGACATACATCTCGCTGGTGCGCTCCTCGAAGCGGCGCAGCAGCAGCATCTGGTAATAGTAGTGCTTTAGCTCGTCGGCGTTCTCGCCCTGTAGGACGCCGCGCGCCGTATCCGCTACCTTTGTCATCTTGGCCCTCCTCTACATGCCTGGGGGGACTACGTCGTGGGCGAACGCGCTCTCGCCTGCGCCGCAGCGGGGGCAGAAGGCGGGCGGCTCGAGGCCGCGCACACTATCGCCGCAGACACCGCACACCCAGCGCATCGCGATCTGGCGCACCAGGTCCGAGCGGCTGACGATCCCGACCACCTTGCCATCCTCGATCACAGGCACCCGGCGAATGCGCTGGTTCGTCAGCAAGTGCTGGACCTGCTCGATCTCGGTATCGGGGCTGACGGTGATCACACCGCGGCTCATAATGTCGCTCACATGGCGGCCCGCCTTGGCGATCAGATCGTGCTCGGTGATCAGGCCCACCAGCAGGCCGCCGGGGTTGACGACGGGCAGGCCGCTGATCCGGTTACGGGCCAGGAGGCGGGCGGCGTCCTCGATGGTGGCCTCGTCAATGATGCTGATCACGTCACGGGTCATGATCTCTCGTGCTTTCATCGGACCCTCGCTGCCTATTGTATATCGTGAAGGAACGCACAAAGAATCACGCGATGAAAGGAACCCTCTCCTCTGCGTGACAAACTAAAGCGGTTTGAGCCGCTCTCAGTATACCAGACCTGGCCCCCAGGAGACGGGTCGCGGCGATGTGAGGCGCCTTTATCTCCCGGTGCCCCGCACATAGATATTGGGCCAGGGGCGGAACTCGGTGGGGAAGGTGTCCCGAGCGATGGTCCGGCCGGCGGCGGTGACCGTGCGGTAGAGCTCGACCTTGATCCCGCCGCGGGCGGTGTCGCTCTTCTTGAAGTAGCCGCTGGGCTTCGCGGGGTCGTTCACATAGATGGGCCTGGTGGGGGCGGGCGTGCGCTCGATCACGCGGTGGTCGTAGGCGACCTGCCGGCCCGTGGGCGCGCCGTAGAGGGCCACCGACAGCCGCTGGCGCTCGAGATCGACGTAGCTCTCCATGAGCAGCCAGCTGCCGGTGTCGTTGGTGAAGCGCATGTCGTTATAGGGCGTGAAGATGGCGGCGTCGAGCCCGGGCGGCTCGCCCAGCTCTTCATACCAGCCGATGCGGAAGGCGTGCTCGTGGCGCTCGTCGATCGGCAGGCCCGCGAAGAAGGCCGAGCGGAAGACGGTGGTCGAGACCTGGCACAGGCCGCCGCCCCACTCTTTCTGGGTGCGGTTGTCGATGATGGCGAGGCCCTCGACGAAGCCGTTGGCGGCGTTGACCGCGCCGAGCTGGGTGTTGAACGAGAAGCTGGCGCCAGGAGGGATGAGCACGCCGCTCATGCGACGGGCGCCGGCGCGGATGTTGGTGATGCGGTACTGCTCGGAGCGAGCGAAGGAGCTGACGCCCAGGCCGACCTGCTCGCTGATGCCGAGGGCGGCCAGGTTGCTCGCGGTCACCGGGGGCGGGATGGGCGTCATCGGCAGGCTGATCGCCCGCCGGTCGCTGTAGAGGGCGGCGCTGACCTCGGCGAGGGCCTGCTCGGCGTCGAGGCCGCGGCCGGGCTCGCCGGGCTCGGTGATGCGCAGGTCGCCCCCGTTCCACGCGACCTGGGGCAGGGTGCCCTCTTCGCGGACGGCGGCGGCGATGGGCAGCAGGGCGCCGCGGATGCCCGCGGGGTCGAGGCTGACGATATAGGCGGGCATGCCGTCGGCGGCGGTGACACGGCGCACCGTGAGCCAGGCGGCGATCTGCGCGGGCGTCAGCTCCCACTGGCAGCCCCGGGCGCACGCGCCGGTGTTGGCGGTGAGGGTGACGGGGGCGCCGAGGAGGTGCCGCAGCTCATCGGCGACGGGGGCGACGGCCGCGTCGCGCAGGCGGGGCTCGAGGCTGCGGGTGCGCAGAGCGATCGGCTGGCGCTCGAGGCGCTGAAGGGCGGCGGTGATGTCGGCGATTGTCTCATCGATAAGGGCCTGGGTGCCCCAGACCTCGGGCCCGACGACGATGTCGGGGCCGACCAGGCCGAGGCCGGCGTCGCGGGGCGGGGCCTCGACCTGTGCGGCCACGCCGAGCAGGTAGTGCTGCATGGCCACCTGGTCGACCTCGAGGCGGAGCGGCAAGTCATACCCCTGCTGCCAGACGGCGGCCGCGCGGCGGATGTTGGCGACGCGGGTGTCGCTGCGGCCCAGGGCGAAGGCCTGGGCGAGGGCCTCGTCGATCATCAGGCGGACGCCCAGATCGTCGGGGGTGGGGCGCCAGGTCTGCCCGCCGTACTGGAGCTCGACGGGGCTGTAGAGGAACTGGCCGTAGGCGCGCTCGATGGCGAGGCGGGCCTCGTCGGGCGTGAGCCCGCCGATAGGGACGCCGCGCACGCTAATGTTAGGGTAGATGCGCCGGCCAAGCTCGCGCTCAGCGATCAGGATGGCGACAGTGGCGACCACGGCGACCACGGCGACGGTGACAAGGATCACCACCGCCCACTCGAACAGGCCGCCGAGGAGACGGCGGCGCGGGGGCTGGAGATCGGCGAGGGCCTCCTCCAGAGCTCGCTCGTGGGTCGAGGTTGACACTGGTTGCTCGCGCGGTGTCAGCTACTAGATACTCTGTAGGCAATGGATCGCCGTGAGTGTACTACTGCGGCTACGAACCTGTCAAGGGTTTTCAGGCTGCCGGAGCTGATCTGGGGTGTCAGTAGGATTACGAAGCTCGGCGAGGGTCGCGGCCACCTCGGCGCGCGAGAGGCCGCCGGCGGCGATCTGCGCGTCGGGGTGCTCGAGCAGACGCTCGAAGAGCGCGACGCCGCGTGCGCGCAGCTCTGGGCTGGCCGGCGCGTCGGCGAGCATATGGAAGAAGGTGTCCTCGGCGTGGGCGTACGCGCCCTCGCGCTCGTAGAGCTCGAGCAGGGCGGTGCTGGTGTGGGCCGGCAGGCGGTACCCGTCGAGCAGCTCGAGCAGGTGAGCGCGGGGCGGGGCGTAGTCGAGCTCCTCGATGGGGTCGCCCGCGGCGAGCTGGGCCTCGCTGAGGATCTCGAGCGCGAGGAGCGCGCGGGGGGCGACGAGCTCGTGGTCGCCCTGGGCCTGGTAGATCGCGGCCTCGGCGTGGAGGATGGCGGCGACGTAGGCGGCCAGCTCGCGCCAGGTGCCGTCCTGGTCGGCGAAGCGGATGAGGGCGAGGATCTCGCTGTCAGATCGGCCGGCGACGGCGTCAGAGCCGATGCCGAGGGCGTTGCGCATGGCCTCGTCGGTGGCGATCAGGGCGAGCGGGTACTGGCCCTTCTGGCGCAGCCCCGCGATGTAGAGCATGATCTGCCCGAAGCGGCGGATCATGCGCATAATGTAGTCGTCGCGGTACATGCTTTCACCCTACCTGGAAAGAGAAAGGGTGTCAAATTGGCCCACCGCACCGAGGCGCAGCGTCGCCGCCCCCTGCCCGTGGCCCTGGCCCGCGGCGCGCGAGCGGCCTTGCCTCAATTGACGCGGCGTGCTATCATGACGCACAGCGGCATACCCCCAGCCAAAGAATTAAACAAGGAGCTAAAGCAATGGCGCTTGAACCGTCCAACAGCGATCTACCCTACCACGGGCTGTACATCAACGGCGCGTGGCGCGACGCCGAGGGCGGGCGCGCTTTCACTGTGACCGAGCCAGCAACAGGTGCCCCGCTCGCGCGGGTCGCCAGCGCCAGCATCGCCGATGTCGACCAGGCAGTGGCCGCGGCGCGCAACGCCTTCGACCATGGCCCCTGGCCCCACACCCCCCACTACGAGCGGGCCGACATCCTCCATAAGCTGGCCAAGATGATCGAGGAGCGCACCTCCGAGCTCGCCGAGCTAGAGAGTCGCGACGGTGGCGTCCCTCTGCGCGCCACCACCTTCAACGACATCCCCCTCGGCCTGCACATGATGCACGTCTTCGGCGAGCTGGCCCGCCGCTCGCCCTACGAGCCTCTCCCCTGGAACGAGTTCCCGACCCTGGCCTGGAGCTTTGTCTGGCGCCAGCCCTACGGCGTTTGCGCCCAGATCATCCCGTGGAACTACGCCTTCTGCATGGCGATCTGGAAGCTCGGCCCGGCCCTGGCCACCGGCAACACCGTGGTCTTCAAGCCCTCGTCGCTCTCGCCCCTCACCTCGATCGCGCTGGTCAAGATGATCGACGAGTCGGGCCTGCTGCCCAAGGGCGTGGTCAACCTGGTCACCGGCCCCGGCGGCGAGACAGGCGAGTACCTGGTTAGCCACCCCCTGGTCGATAAGGTCGCCTTCACCGGATCGACCGATGTGGGCCGCAAGATTATGGGCATCGCCGCGCCCCATATCAAGAAGGTCACCCTCGAGCTCGGCGGCAAGTCCCCCAGCATCCTCCTGCCCGACGCCGACCTCGAAAAGGCCGTCGATGGCGCCCTCTTCGGCATGTTCTACCACGCCGGGCAGCTCTGCGAGGCCGGCACTCGCTGCTTCGTCCACAGCTCGCTGTACGACGAGGTGGTCGAGCGCATGGTCGCCCGCGTGCGCCAGCTGCGCGTGGGGGACCCGCTCGAGCTCGCCACCGATATCGGCCCCCTGATCAGCTTCAAGCAGCGCGACTCGGTCGAGCGCTATATCAAGATTGGCCGCGACGAGGGCGCCCGCCTCGCCATCGGTGGCAATCGCCCCGTCGGCGAGCTCTACGACAAGGGGCCCTACCTCGAGCCCACGATCTTTACCCACGTCAACAATAAGTCACGCCTGGCCCAGGAGGAGATCTTCGGCCCCGTCTTCTCTGTCATCTCCTACGACGAGATCGGCGAGGCTATCACTATGGCCAACGACTCGATGTACGGCCTGGCCGGCGCAGTCTGGTCGAAGGACATCCAGCAGGCGGTCGAGGTGGCCAAGCGCCTCCGCACCGGCACCGTCTGGATCAACGACCACCACGTCCTTAACCCCCACGCCCCCTTCGGCGGCTTCAAGGAGAGCGGCATCGGCCGCGAGATGGGCGTCGCCGGCCTGCTCGAGTACACCGAGCCCACCCATATCCACGTCGACTTCCAGCAGAAGCGCTCTGGCAAGATCTGGTGGGACGCCCTGCTCCCACCCCTCGACGACGAGTAGACCCATAGGCCCTGAGTGACGCGACGAGGCGCCGGCCAGAGA
>JAAXUL010000355.1 GCA_013336035.1 Chloroflexales bacterium | reverse complement strand
CGAGCGTGATGCCAACTAGTACATCCATTGTGCTGTCTCCGTGAACCAGCGAGCAAACTGCACATAGGCGTACACATCGGCAAAGTTGCTCGCCAGGCCGATTGAGGCCCGCAGCACCCCGGTCATTTTGCTATCAATGACCTGCAGGAACTGCTCGAAGCTCAGCTGATCTTTCTCGATAAAGCAGGGGGCCAGATCCTCGCGTGTGAACCCCAGCGCAACCTCGCGGGCGCCAGGGTTACAGTGACATCCGGCCCGCAGCGAGATGCGCTTGCTATTCGCCAATTGCTCCAGGCTGTAGCAGTTGAGCATACGCCCGTCGGGGTCGAAGAAGTTGACCGCCACTGTTCCGCCGCGCCGATCGCTACTGGCCGGGCCATACAGCTGCACGACGGGCTGGCCATTGCTGTGGCGCAAGGCTCCAAGCTGCTCGATCAGCCAGCTGGTCAGACACATCACCCGTATGTGGATCGTGTCAATGCCAACCGACTCGATCAGCTTGAGGCCGCCCTCAACCGCAGGGATGCTCAGATAGTTGACCGTGCCATCTTCAAAGCTCGCCGGGCCGGGGGTCAGATAGTGCCCATCGCCTACAACCGAGGAGAATGTGCTCGTGCCGCCGGAGTACCAGGGGCGCCGCAGCTTCTGTGCTGCGCGCCGCCGGACCAGCAGGCAGCCGGTGCCGGTCGGGTAGCCAAAGATCTTATAGAATGAGATTGCCACGAAGTCGGGCTGCCACCGGCCCACATCCAGTCGGTTGGCTGGCGCAAAGGCCGCCGCATCCAGCAGCACATCCCAGCCTCGTTCGTGCGCCTCGGCGATCCACTCGAGCGGGTGCTGGACGCCGGAAAAATTGGACTGCGCCGGGTAGGCGAGCAGGTTATTGCCGCCGGGGCGGGCATGATCCAGCGCTTCCGTCATTGCATGCGAGTCGATCCGTAGCTCGCGAGTGACGATCGGGATGTAGGTTACTGTTGCGCCCTGGGTGCGGGCGAACTCGCGGATGCCGTTTACCGAGTTGTGGTTATCGACGGTGAGTAGATAGGTGTCGCCCGGCGCGAAGGGGTAGGCCTCGCCGACCAGCTTGAGCGCACCGGTGGCGTTCGGGGTGAAGATCACCATATAGTCATCGGGCGAGGCGTTGAAGTAGCGCAAGACGCTCTCGCGCGTGCGCTCAACCAGATCAGTCATTGCGTTCGAGGTCAGGTTCTTGGAGTGCGGATTGCCGAATACCTCGCCCTGCAACAGCGCCATATGGTCACGCAGCTGGGATTCGGCGTACAGGCTGCCGCCCGTGTAGTCCAGATACACATGCTCCTGCTGATCCAGCCGCGCATACTCGCTTGCCCGCAGTAGGTCCAGCGCCCTAGTCGCCTGGTACGCTGGATAGGCGCGCCGAAAGAGCTGGAACGCCGCGTCAACACGCCCCTGGCGCTGGTGCCGCTGCAGACTGCTGGCCGCCTGTGGAATCAGACGATTGATGCGAGTCTGAAAGCTGGTCATATCGATACCCCTTCCCCAATTGCTCTAGTATCTGTTCTTTGTTGCCAGCTTCGCTGGCAACAAAGAACAAACCTGAACCTTACTTCTCAACTGGCGCCAGCCCGACGCCGGACCGCTTGACGCCATTTGGCTTGCAGCGTGACTGCGGCTCTTCGCTGCTGTTCGGGTCGATCAGGTTCAGCAGGAGATCCTTAGTGCGCTCGTCCAGTCCGCCCAGGACGTCCGCGGCTCGCTCGAAGAATCGTCGCACACCATAGTCGTTGTTGCCGACCTGCCACTCGGTCGGCCAGCCGGCGCCGGGGTTGGCCTGAAAGACCTTCAGCACATCCCAGATCGTCAGCCTCGGGGGCTCTGGGCAGTCAAGCGACGGCGTGCTGACCTTCATGGGGTACGGGTCGCTTTGGAGCCGGGTGTGCCTGTCGCCGAACTTGCGGGTATAGAGGGCCTGGCTCGTCAGCAGGTACAGCGCACGCTCGACGCCGTGGTCGCTCTGCTCCAGCTCCTCGAGCGTGTGCAGCTTTAGTGTGTTGAACAGCGCGTACCGGGTGTAGGGATGCCGCTTCTCGCGCGTGCTGTCCGTCTCGTCGCCCCACAGCTCGTGCAGCAGCTCGTAGGAGGCAAACTGGGCGAAGCCCTCGTGGAAGGCGATCGGGCGACGCTCGACCTGGGCGTGGGTGTCAAGGTCCGGCGGGCAGAAGACCGCGCCGAACCAGTTGGCGGTGCCGTGGTTGTGGTCGTAGTTCCATATATGCGATATCTCGTGGAGCAGCACCTGGACGTTCCACTGGTTGACCGCGCCGGCGGCGTGGATGTAGACGGAGCGGGTGACGCCATTGGCGTAGCACTGCCCGCTGACGACATTGGCCGGGTAGATAACTTTGATCTTGCCGTCGAAGGCGAAGTACGGGTCGTGGTCGGTCAGGGCCTTGATCAGCGTCTTGCCGACGTACCAGGCGATCGCGCGGCGGCGGGTGTCGCGGTCGCCGAGCTCGCCGCCGGCGCCCTCCTCGAAGCAGCGCGTGCCGATGTTGATCTGCGGCCCCTCCACCTCGTGGTCGTGCTCGAACACCTCGATCGCCGGGCTGAAGAAATCCCCCGGGTTCGCCAGCACGCCGGTATTGATCTCAAGCTCGCCGTCGGCGAAGCGCGCCTTGAGCTTGAACTTGCGCTTGCTCTGGTCCTTCTCGTTCCGCAGCGTGAAGTAGCCGTCCGCGTTGGTGCGGGCTGTCCCCCAGGAGGCGTAGGTGCCGAAGTTGGAGGCCATCACCTCAACCTCTACACCAGCCAGCGCCCGGCGGATCGGCTGGCCGCTGCCGTTAATCTCGTTCTCTTCCACCTGTAGCCGGCCAGTGATTGTCCACAGAACCTGTCCCATGATCGTGCTCCTTAGATCTCTCGCTCGCACATCGAGCGGAGCTCATGCTGATCAGCGCTGTCCATCGAAGAAGGCGACCGTCCGATCGTGAAACTGCGACGACACGTGGTGCTCGGCGCGCAGCACCTTGAGCTGCTCCTCCACGCCAGTGCGCTTCCCGACCGGCAGCGCCAACACCGCCGGCGCCCCGTCTGCGGCTGGCAGCACCAGGCCGTTGGTGTCCACATAGTTCGGGTCGGCCACCAGCGCCGCGTAGAGGTCGCGCGACTCGGCGTACGATATGCCGAGGACGCGGGCGAAGCGATCCGCTCGCAGCCGCGTCGGCTCCGCGAGGTGCGTCTCGACCGCCAGCGAGAGCGTTGTGAGGAAGGCGGCGTTCGCCTCGACCTCGGCGGTCGGGTTCTTGTCGTCGTTCAGGCTGTAGTTGAAGATCGTCGGCGTGTCGTACAGGGCCGCCAGCGGAGCCGTGGCGGGATCGGTCGGCCCGGGGCTATAGTTCCCGAAGTAGTAGGGCACCCCCACGTTGTTGTACACCGCCGCCGCGCGCACGTTCAGACCGCCGCCGGTGTTCGTCCGTGGGCTCGTGTAGGCGTAGTCGCCCAGGGCCGGCGGGTCGAGCTGCAGGCTATACGCCATCGCGCTAGCGAACCGCGCGCCGCTCGAGAAGCCGGCCAGAAAGACCGCGGTGCTCGTGTCGTAGCCGAGCAGCGCGTGGACGTTGCGCACGACCCGCTCGTCGGCGTTGACCGTCGCGTTCCAGGGGTCGTCGGTTGGCGTGAACGTCTGCGGCAGATCGTCCGGGTTGAAGAGGGCCGGGTCTGGGAAGAACCAGTTCGTGTCGAGCGGCCGATGGGTGCTCTCCAGCAGCACAACGGCATACTGGCTGCGCACGAGGTCGCCGATCAGGGCGGCCTCTTCCTCGCCCGTGAGCCACATCTGAGCTGAGCCGGAGCCGCCATGGAACACGTAGGCGACCGCCTCAGCGCCGGCAGGCACGTAGGAGTAGACGTCCAGATCCGGGTCCAGGCAGTAGCCAGAGCCACATGGGTCCGATGGCGCCGCATTCCAGGCCGCCAGCGCCGGGTTGGCCACGGTCCTGTGGACCATCGTAAACGGCAGGATTGACTCAGTCTCGGTGAACGGCGCCGCCATCTGACCGGCGGCCATCAGGAGTGCCGCAGCGAGGCCAAGATAGAGCGCAGGAACGTTTTTCATAGCCGATGCTCACTTGTGTATGACTACCCGCGACATCCGCGGTGTTATGAGTGTAGCGAACAGGCTGAGGCCATAGTCCCAGGATGAGCCTTATTCTTCCCAACTATCACGGCAACGACAGCCCTGCGGATTCAGGGGGAAACCAGATAGGGGCCAGGTGAACATCGCATCTCACGACGTTCACCTGGCCCCACGCTCGTTTATCTACACGCTCACAACCCGGTCAAGCACGCCATCAGGCGCCCGAGCAGCCCGGATCGGCGCCGCCGTTCTTGATCTCGCCCGTGAGATACCGCCCGGTCGAGGGGCTGTAGCCGATGTAGAGGGTGCCGCCGTTCATGCCGATCCGGTAGTCGCCATTGATATTGCTCGTACCGCTCATAGTCATGGTCGGCGACTCGTTCCAGTAGCCGATTGTGTTGCCGCTCACGTCAGCCTTGAAGAACGACCGCCAGCCGGGATCGGTATCGGTCAGGTAGTTCAGCCAGCCGAAGTGATCGGCGACCGCCACGATCCCGTCGCCGTCCCAGCCCATCAGCGTCCGATTACCGGCGGAGTCAATCGTCCACTCCGGCGAGGCGTAGCTGATGAAGCCACCCGGCGGCTGCGTTCGCGTGACCTCGAGCTTCGTGCGCACCTTGGTGCCGTCGAGCAGCAGGTTCACCCGCACGCCGCGGTCACTGGCATCTAGAAACGGCATGCTGCCCGTGCCGCTGAGCTGCCTGACCTGCCCGTCAACCCAGAACGGGCCGCCGCCGAGCGTGCATGGACAGAATGGCTGATCTCCGGACGGCGGTGTATAGCCAAGGTTGGCAAGCGCGCCGCGGACTGACGGCAGGGCGCACTGGATGTAGACATTGCCGTCGAAGTAGGCCGAGTCCGCGGTCGGGTAGCTCAGATTGCTGGAGCCCTCCTCTGTGCACTGCGCTGAGATATCCTCGACATCCTCCGCCACGACATGCGGGGTCGGCAAGTTGCTTCCGAGGTAGGTGACGTAGCGGACCTTCCAGGTGCTATGCTGGAAGTCCACGTTGACGCCCCAGCCAAACCAGTCGACGTTCCCGACCGCCCGCGCGCCGGTCGCGGGGACGATCGTGCCGAGCAGCGCGAGCAGCGCGAGCGCGCTGAGCAATAGCGTGCGCCAGTGGCGCAGATGTGTAGACATGCCTATCTCCTCTGCTATCATGCAGTCACTCCCAGCGAGCCCCAGCCTTTCCCCCATCATCGCAGATCCCCTCCCTAGAAGTTCCCAGGATTGGGGCCAATCTTCCCAACCTGTGCCGCGCGAGCCATGGTCACGCGTTCTCTTGACTATCGCTCCATGTGCGGCACTCGGATGAACGCACCCACATGGGCGCTATGGAGGTTCCTATGATGGCTACGCCCCAGATCGGCGAGGTGCCGCTGACCTTGTTCGAGCGCCATGTGAAGCAGGCGCTGAAGTGGCACAATGACCCGCCGCGACTCGGCGCCGAGTCTCCGCTCGCAAGCCCATATTTTCTCGGCAGGGCGCTGCGCGATGCAGCCCGCCCGGTGACGGCTCGTGCCCGCGGCGAGGTGCTGCGGACCGAGATTCGCCGCACCGCCGCACAGCTGTGGCGCGGTCCGCCCCCGGCAAGCCACGACGACATGCTGGCCGCAATTATGGACGTGCGGCGCGACCCCGAGGACCCGCGCTACGCCTATGTGGTGCTCGAGCTGCGCTGCTTCCACGAGCAGATCGAGCCGTACCGGACCTCCGACATCTGGGAGCAGCCGCACCTACTGCCCGGCTCGAAATCTCAGCATTACCGCGATTTCGACGCCGCCGTCAAGCGGCTTGCCCCGCTCCTCCTGGATGCGCTGCACCCCGCGCTGCGGGCTGAGCGGCCCCAGGCGCCATCGCCACTTTACGGCTACGATGAGCAGCTGGCGCGTGTGACCCAGGCGCTGGCGCAGGGGCGGACCGTCGCCCTGAGCGGGCCAGGCGGGGTCGGCAAGACCAGCATCGGCGCGACGGCCGTAGATCAGCTGAACGATCACCCCATGTTCTGGTACACCCTCCGGCCCGGCTTCAACGACAGCGCAAACAGCCTGCTGTTCGCACTCGGCGCATTCCTCCACGAACAGGGCGCGCCGAACCTGTGGCAGTACCTCGTGACCGCCAACGGCGTCATCGGCGATCTCAACCTTGCGGCCGGCCTGTTGCGCCAGGACCTCGCATTGCTGGCTGGGCGCCCGCCCATCCTCTGCTTTGACGATCTGGAGCACCTCGCCACCCGCCAGCTCACCGTGCTCGCGCCGGGCCACGCCCAGCTGCTCGATCTGATCGACGGGCTGCGCGGCACGGTGCCGCTGCTCCTGATCAGCCAGCGCGCGCAAGTAGCGAGCGACCTGCACCTCGAGCTGGCGGGGCTCGGCATCACTGAGGTCGGGCAGCTCTGGCGCGCAGCCGGCCACAGCCTCACGCCCGAGCAGGCGACGCAGCTCCACACCTACGCCGGCGGCAACCTCACCCTGCTGCTGGCCCTTCAAGAAAGCGAGGACGACCCGATGCCGCAGCTCAGCGAGCGCGAGGTGGCGCCCTCGCTGCTGCCGGCGTTTCAACGGCTCTGGCGCCGGCTCACTCCAGACGAGCGGCGCGCCCTCCAGCGGCTCTCGATCTACCAGGGCTACGCGCCGGAGGATGTGGTGGCGCCGGCCATGATCGCTACGCTCGCCCGCCTTCGGCTCATCGAGCGCGATGGCGAGGGCGGCATTGCCGTGCTGCCGGCGCTGGCCCCGATCGTCCGCGACGACCTCTCGCCGGAGCTGAGCGAGCGGCTGCACGGCGAGGCGGCGGTGGTGCGGCTCGAGCGGGGCGAGTACACCGCGGCGGCCTATCACTTCAGCCGAAGCGGTCAGGAAAAGCAGGCCGTACAGCTCTGGCTCCCCCATCGCCAGCGCGCGATTGCGGGGGGCGAGGCCGACGCCGCCTGGCTGATCTTCAGCCAGATCTCGCCCCAGCGGCTGGACCCGGCCGAGCGGACCGCGCTCGCGATCATCCGGGCCGAGCTCCTCAAGCTGACCGGGCAGCACGAGGCGGGCCTGCGTGAGCTAGAGTCGGTCGATTGGGCCGCCGAGAGCGAGGCCAGCGCCCACCTCTGGATGCTGCGCGGCGAGATGGAGCATGCCCTCGGCTACCCCGAGCGGGCGCTCGAGAGCTACGGTGAGGGCCTGCGGGTGACGGCCCGCCTCACGAGCCGGCTCACGGCGCTCCACCAGCACCGCGGCACGTTGCTGCTGCACCGGCGCGACCTCGAGGCCAGCTGGGCCGAGATCCGCCGCGCCGAGTTCGACCTCGAGGTGTTGCGGGGCCTGCTATGGGACGAGGAGGGCACCTACGACCAGGCGCTCGCTGCACACCGCCGGGCCCGCGAGCTGGCCGAGCAGATCGACGACGATGCGCTACGCGGGCTGGCCGAGCGCCAGATCGCCCGCGTCTATGGTCGCCGCCAGCAGCTCGAGGAGGCGGTCCTGCATGCGGCCCAGGCAATCGCGATCTACGAGCGGATGGGCGACCGGGTCAACCTGGAGAAGATGCGGAGCAACCTGGCGTTCATCTACGTG
>JAAXUL010001154.1 GCA_013336035.1 Chloroflexales bacterium | reverse complement strand
GATCCAGCGCGGCTCGACGTTCCATACCCGGCTGTTGTCCCAGACTGTATGCAAGGTGAGCGCCCCGATCCGGATGGTTACCGGCCTGCCCGGGCTGCCGCAGCCTGCCCCCAGCTCGCCCCCAATGCCAGAGACCGTCACACTATAGACCACCCGCCCGCCGATCACGCTGGTCTGGCTCCGGCCGCAGATGACCTCGCCCATCAGCGCTTCGACGGGAGTCCCCGCCGTGGGCGTGTAGCCGGGGCGAGGGTAGAGGACGCCGTAGTAGGTCGCGGGAGGGCTCGGGACGGCCGCCGCGAGCGAGGCCGGCGCCTCCTCGGGCGGGGCGCCGCTGATATAGAGCGTCGCCTGGTCTGTGACGCGGATCCAGTAGCCGCTGCCAAACTCTAGCTCCCTGAGGTCGTTGACCCACTCCGGCGCGTCGATGTCGAAGACCTTCCACGGGTCGGAGTCGGCGGACGCGTAGCCATACAGGGTTGTGTAGAGGCCCGCGATCGAGACGAGGGCCTGCGCCACGGCGCGCTTGCCAGGGATCGGGTAGGCGATCAGGTTCCAGCCGACCTCGCGCAGCGGCACCCGGTAGCTCGCCATCAGCGCGTAGAGCCCCGGCCCACGGACGAGCGCGGCGGCCTCGTTGCGCTCGGTGCTCAGGGTTGTGCCGAGCGCCGTCCAGCGCTGGCCGTCCCAGTAGTAGAGCTCGATCCCGGTCTCCTCGGCGGCCGGCACATCGCGGCTCAGGTAGCTGATCGAGATCGAGGCGTGCGCGAGCTCCGGCGCGTCTGCCGTGGCGCTGAGCCAGTCGCCAAGCCCGACCGCGGTGCGCCCGGCCGGCGGGCTGGGGATCAGGCTTGCGCTCTGCAGGGTAAAGAACTGGCCCTCGTGGAAGGTCAGCCCGTCACCGTAGATCACCGCCTGCCCATCCGATGAGACCGCCGGGGCGTTGCTGCCGAACTTCGCCCCCGGGTTGCTGCCGCGCGGGGCGTTGCTGCCGAACTTCGCCCCCGGGTTGCCGCCCAGCGCATAGTCCACCACTACCTCGCGGCGCGGCTGCGGCTCCTGGTTGCCCTCAACCCACACCTGCGCATAGCCGCCCAGCGCCGGCGCGGCCAGCCTCACCTCGGCGCGATAGCCCCCCGGGGCAGGCGCAAGCGCGACCGGCTCGGTCGCCGCCCCGCCCAGCGGGAACAGGCGCGCGCGTAGGCTCAGACCGGCGGGGGCGCCACGAACATCCAGCGTCAGGGTGCTGGAGTTGACCGGTGTGACGATCACCTCAGGCGACCATCCGGGGCGGTCTGACAGCGGCACCTGGCTGGTGAGCGCTTCGAGCTGCTCGACGCAGCCCAGCCGCTCGGCGCGTAGGTCGAAGACGCAGAGCCGGTCGCCGACACGCGCGCCGCGGGCGGTGACCTGATCAAGGGTCGGGCTGCCCAGGTCGATCAGGCGCCCGTCATCTGGCCGGAAGAGCATCGCGCGCGCGCCACCCCCGGGCAGCACGCGGCTGCCCTCCTGCGTCAGGGTGAAGATCGGCGCGGCGAGCGTGGCAGAGGGCGCGCCGGCGCTCGCCTCGCGCACCTGGGTCACCGCCAGCGGGAGGGTCCGCGGGCCCGGGTTGGCCGCATATGTGGCCGGGGCGCGCGGCTGGAATGACAGCTCGGGGAAGTGATAGAGCGCCTGGATGGTCGCCCAGTCCGAGCGGCGCGTATTGTGCTGCGAGAGCGTCGCCTGGCAGCCGGGGAGCCAGCCGGCATCCGGGTGGAACTCGCCGTAGTCGTCGCGGTAGGGGTTGTTCATCGCGCCGGGGCAGGTCGTCACCGTGACCAGGCGGCCATCCGCGTCAAGCCCGAGGTAGTTGTCGTCAAGGAAGAGCAGGAAGTGTCCGAGCTCGTGCGCAAAGGCGCGCGGCCAGTCCTCGCCGAGGTCGCCGTACGCCTCGCCGTAGCGGTTCCAGATCGCCCCCATGTGCACCTGGCCGGGGGCGTAGGTGATCGGCGAGAGGGGCGGGTCGGAGGCGCGCAGCGAGAGCGGGTCGCTGATGGGCCGGGTGACGATCCCGCCCTGGTTGGCGTTGGGGCGCAGGCGGTTGGTGGCATAGACGCGGACGTGGGCGTCGTCCCAGTGCGCGGCGTCGTGGTAGATCGTCACCTGGCCCAGCGCCGCCTGGCCGTCGGTCCAGTCGAAGAGCAGCTCCGAGGCGCGCTGCAGGTTGAAGCGTAGCTGCGAGAGGAAGCGCTCGTCGCCCCGCGCGTCCCACTCGAGCGAGACGTCGAGGTTGAATAGGATGAGCGGGTTCGCCGGTGAGACGGTGAGCGTCTGCACGCCTGATGCCTGGACCACGGCGCTATCCAGGCCGGCGACCGTCGGCGCCGCGCTCGTGTAGTGCAGGTTGTAGCCGCTCGTGGAGCTAATCGGCAGCGTCGCGACGAGACGGTCGCCGACGGCGACCGCGCCGCCGCCCTGTAGGTAGCCCTGAGTATCTGTGCGAAAGGGCTGGCCGTCGAGGCTGGCGTAGGGCTCGAGCGCCGTGCTCTGCCCCGCGGGTGTTCGGTAGACCAGGGCGCCCGCGACTGGCTGGCCGTCGCGCAGCACGCGCACCTGGCTGCCGCGCACGCGGAGCGGGTTGGTGCCGGCGGCAAAGGCGCCGTAGAGGAAGGGGCCGGGCGCGCGCCCCGCGGGGGTGCGCAGATCGGGCAGCGCGCTGACCCGGATGACGACGTTGTCGTGCCGGCCCATGATGCCGCTGCCGTACGTATCCCAGAGGAAGGTGTGGGCCGTGCCCGTGGGCGAGGCGGCGAGGTCGCTGCTCTGGGCGCCCGCGGCGGGAAGCGCCGGCCGCCACTGGCCG
>JAAXUL010001153.1 GCA_013336035.1 Chloroflexales bacterium | reverse complement strand
CCCCGAGCCCCGTCCCGGCCAGAAGGAGGCTGCCCAGGCCGCATACCGCGCGATCAAGGAGGGCTCCACCCTCTTCCTCCAGGCCCCGACCGGCATAGGCAAGACCATGGCCGTGCTCTACGCCTCGCTGAAGGCCCTCGGCAGGGGCCAGGCCGAGGGGCTGCTGGCTCGCCTGGGCGGCATTGTCGCCGCCTCGGGCGGGGGCATGCTGGTGGGCCACACGGGCTTCGCCCCCCAGATCGCGGTCGTTGGCCCCTCTGCCCAGGTCGCCGACGCCGGCGAGCGTATCGCCGCCAGCTTCGTGGCCCTGTGCCAGCGGGCCGAGCACCTCTGGCCCGGCCTGCCGCCTCTGAGCCTCTCCCTGCAGCGGGCCGGCGACTCCGCCGGCCTCGACCTCGGCATCCTCGCCTTGCGCGCGGCCCTGCGCGGCCCCGCGTAGAAGATCTGGCGCCTACTGCCCAAGCCGGGTCGGTGGTACACTAGATCTCGCTACATCCCCGCAGCGAAGGAGTCTACGATGACGTACACGCCGACGCCGGCCGATAAGTTCACCTTTGGCCTCTGGACCGTGGGCAACGTCGGGCGCGACCCTTTCGGCGAGCCCGTGCGCGCGCCGCTCAGTCCGGTCGAGATCGTGCGCCTGCTGGCGGAGGTCGGCGCCTGGGGCGTCAACTTCCATGACAATGACCTTGTCCCCATCGACGCGACCCCCGCCGAGCGCGACCGCATCGTGAGGGAGTTCAGGGCCGCCCTCAGCGCGACCGGCCTGGTCGTGCCGATGGCGACAACGAATCTGTTCACTGATCCGGCATTCAAAGACGGCGCCTTCACCGCCAACGACCCCACCGTGCGCGCCTACGCCCTCCAGAAGACCATGCGCGCCATCGACCTCGGCGTCGAGTGCGGCGCCACGACCTATGTCTTCTGGGGCGGGCGCGAGGGCGTCGAGAGCGACGCCGCCAAGGACCCGCTCGAGGCCAGCAAGCGCTTCCGCGAGGCCCTCAACTTCCTCTGCGCCTATGTGAGGGACCAGGGCTACGACCTGAGGTTCGCCCTTGAGCCCAAGCCCAACGAGCCCCGCGGCGATATCTACCTGGCCACCGTCGGCCACGCCCTGGCCTTCATCACCACCCTCGACCACCCCGCGATGGTCGGCGTCAACCCCGAGGTCGCCCACGAGACGATGGCGGGCCTGAACTTCCTGCACGGCGTCGCCCAGGCCTGGGAGGCCGGCAAGCTCTTCCACATCGATCTGAACGACCAGGTGATCGGCCGCTACGACCAGGACTTTCGCTTCGGCGCGGTGAACCTCAAGGCGGCTTTCTTTCTGGTGAAGTTCCTCGAGGAGGTGGGCTATAGCGGCTCGCGCCACTTCGATGCCCACGCCTACCGCACCGAGAGCTACGAGGGCGTGAAGGACTTTGCCCGCGGCTGTATGCGCACCTACCTGATCCTGCGTGAGAAGGCGCGCCAGTGGAGCGCCGACGCCGAGATCCAGGCCCTGCTGGCCGATCTGCGCGGCGGCGACCAGTCGACTATCGCCTACAGCCGAGGCGCCGCCGAGGACCTCAAGGCCCGCGACTTCGACCGGGCGGCCCTCGGCGCCCGCGGCCTCGCCTACGAGCGTCTCGACCAGCTGACCGTCGAGCTGCTGCTAGGAGTGCGGTGACGCCAATGCCACATTTGATCGGCCTCGACATTGGCACCTCCGGCGCCAAGGCGATCGTGTGCGACGGCGCGGGCCGTATCCTCGCCGCCGCCACGGGCGAGTACCCCCTCAGCCAGCCACGGCCGCTGTGGAGCGAGCAGGACCCAGCTGACTGGTGGCGGGGCGCCCGCGCGGCCCTGCGCGCCGCCCTGGCCCAGAGCGGCGTGCCCGGCACACAGATCGCCGGCCTGGGACTCACCGGCCAGATGCACGGCGCCACCTTCCTCGATGCCGCCGACCAGGTCATCCGCCCGGCCATACTCTGGAACGACCAGCGCACCGCCGGGGCCTGCGCCGAGATCACGGCCCTGGTCGGGGCCGAGCGGCTGATCGCGATCACCGGCAACCCGGCCCTCACCGGCTTCCAGGCGCCCAAGATCGTCTGGCTGCGCACTGAGGAGCCGGAGCACTACGCGCGCGTCGCCCGCGTGCTGCTGCCTAAAGACTACATCCGCCTGCTGCTCACCGGCGAGCACGCCACCGACGCCTCGGACGCGGCGGGCACCCTCCTGCTCGACCTGCGAGCCCGCGACTACAGCCAGGAGCTGCTGGATGCTCTGGCGATTCCGCGGGCCTGGCTGCCCCGCGTCTATGAGGGCCCCGAGGTAACGGGTGGCCTGCGCGCCGAGGTCGCCGCCGAGCTAGGCCTGCCCGCCGGGCTGCCCGTGGTGGCCGGCGGCGGCGACAACGCCGCGGCGGCGGTCGGCACGGGCGTGGTGCGGGCCGGCGTGGTCAGCAGCAGCATCGGCACCTCGGGGGTGCTCTTCGCCCACAGCGATCGGCCGGCCCTCGACCCGCGCGGGCGTCTCCACGGCTTCTGCCACGCCGTGCCCGGCGCCTACCACCTGATGGCGGTCACCCTGAGCGCCGGGGGCGCGCTGCAGTGGCTGCGCGACAGCCTGCGGGCCGTCGCCCCCGACCTGAGCTTCGACACCCTGGCGGGCCTTGCGGCGGCCGCGCCCCCCGGCGCCGACGGGCTGCTCTTCGCGCCCTACCTCACCGGCGAGCGTACGCCGCACCTCGACCCCCTGGCCCGCGGCGCCTGGGTCGGCCTCACCAGCCGCCACGGCCTTGGCCATATGGCCCGCGCCGTGATGGAGGGCGTGGTCTTCGCGCTGCGCGACGGGCTGGCGATCAT